>NZ_BCPO01000161.1:0-37916 GCF_016586105.1 Burkholderia sp. E168m15 | reverse complement strand
GTTAGTTCCGTTATCGTTTCATGACCTCGGCACACTAAAAGTCTGACAGGCTCCCGCATCGTGATCCCGCCTAGTTTTTCGCCACAGCGTCAGTTTCCGTCTGTGTTCCCCCCGCCGCGTCATTCCTGCTCCACCCACCCCCAAGCGACCGATACAACGCCACCGCCGCCAGCGCGTGCTCGCGCTTGACCTGATTGAGCGAATCCGAATCCCGCAGATAAACCTCCTGCGCCGACAGCACGTCCAGAAAATCCGTCGCGCCGCCCTTATAAAGCTGATTCGCCAACCCAAGCGCTTTATCGGAAGCCGCCAATGCGCTACCCAGCCTTCGCGTCGCCTCATCGGAACTGACGAGATTCGCGCGCGCATCCTCGACTTCCCGCAGCGCTTGCAGCATCGTCTGCCGTAACCCGAGTTCCGACTCGCGCATCCGGCTTTCGCTTTGCGAGATATCGGCGGTAATCCGTCCCGCGTTGAAGATCGGGCTCGTCGCGCTCAGTGCCGCGCTGAACAGGTTATCGGTCAACGTCGGCAACCCGAGATAGGAAGCCGCCAGAATCCCGTCCGTCAGGTTCAACGAAAACTTCGGATACCGCTCGGCCTTCGCCACACCGACTTGCGCGGCACGCCGCTCGACCTGCGCATAGGCAGTCAGCACATCCGGCCGCCGCAACAACGCCTGCGAAGGCAGCGTCCCTGGCGCGCCAACCGGCGGCGCGGGAATCTCCCCAGCCTGCGCCAACACGAGCCGATCGACCGATTCCGGCGTCCGCCCCGAATACACGGCGATCAGATTCAGCTGATGCGAAATCTGCGCCTGCGTCGGCGGAATCCTGGCTTCGAGCGCATCGAGCTGGTTCTGCGCACGCGTCACGTCGAGTTCCGTCGACAGCCCGAACGCCTGCCGCTTGCGCGTGAGTTCGAGCGCATGCTGCCGGATCTTCGCGTTTTCCTGCAGGATCTTCAGTTCCTGCTGCGCCCAGCGCAGATCGACATACGCGGATGCCGCATCGGCCGCGAGCGCGAGGCGCATCGCATCTTCCGCATGCTTTTGCCCGACCAACTCCGCTTGAGCGGCCAGCAGATCGAGCCGTTCACCGCCGAACACATCGGGCGACCAGCTCAGCGCAAGCCCCGCACCAGCCTGCCGCACATAACCGAGCGGCGGCGGCGTGTTCTGCCGCGCGTTGGCCGCGTGCGCAGTCGCGTCGAGTTCGGGCAGCAGCACCGCGCGCTTCTGCACGGTCAGCGCCTGCGCCTGCTTCACGCGTTCGGCGGCGGCCTGCAGATCGAGGTTGCCGTCGAGCACGGTCGCGATCAGCCGGTCGAGCACGGGGTCGTGGAACTGCGCCCACCAGGCGGCGGCATCGATGTCCGCGCGCGGCACGTCGGTATCCCACGCGGTGGGCGCGAGCGTCTGGACGGAGTCGTTCAGCGCCGGATGCTGCGCGGGCTGCACCGCACACCCGGCGGCGAATGCGCTGACGGCCAGCGCGACGAGTAGCTTCTTCATGATGACGATCCTTGGCCTCAGTGCGCGTCCGGCGGCGGCGCGTTCAACGTAATGGGTTTGGAAAACACGACGGCAAGCAGCGCGACGACGAAGCACAGCGATAGCGCGTAGTACGCATCCGCATAGGTCAACGTGAGCGCTTCGCGATAGATCAGCCGATGCAAGTTCGCGAGCCCGGCCTGCGCGGTGTTCAGCGTATTGCCTGCCACCGATCCCCAGTACGCGGCCTGGCGATCGAGCAGCGACGCGACCTGCGGCTCGCCGGCGCTCACGTGCTCGTTCAGGCGCAGATAGTGAAAATTCAGCCGGTCGTTGAGCATCGTCGCGCTCACGGCGATACCGATCGCGCCGCCGAGGTTACGCATCAGGTTGAACAACCCGCTCGCCGATTTCAGGCGCGATTGCGGCAGCGAGCCGAGCGCCATCGTCACGATCGGCGGCACGCTGAACTGCTGGCCGATGCCGCGCAGCGCCTGCGGCAGCAGCAGTTCCTGCCAGCCCCAGTCGTGTGTGATCGGCGTGTACAGGTAGCAGCCGAGGCCGAAGCAGATCAGCCCGAACACGAGCAGCGCACGCATGCTGACGTAGCGCGCGGCGAACGCATACGCACACAGCGCGATCAACTGGAACGCGCCGACCGACAGCAGCGCGATACCGATCTGCAGCGAGCTGAACGCACGCACCTGCGCGAGAAACAGCGGCGTCAGGAACACGGTCACGAAGATGCCGATGCCGGTCACGAACGACAGCAGGCTGCCGATCCCGAAGTTGCGCACGGCCAGCGCGCGCAGGTCGACGATCGGGTCTTTCGCGGTCAGCGCATGCACGATGAACAGGAAGCCGCAGATGCCGGAGATCCACGCGCAGATCACGATCGCATCGTCGCCGAACCAGTTCTTGCGCGGGCCTTCCTCGAGCACGTACTCGAGGCAGCCGAGGAAGCCGGACATCAGCAGGATGCCGAGATAGTCGCCGCGCTTGATCAGGCTGAGATCGGGCGCGTCGATATGCACGTAGCGCGGCACGAGCACGGCCACCGCGATGCCCGGCACGAGGTTCAGGTAGAACAGCCAGTGCCATGACCATTGGTCGGTGATCCAGCCACCGATCACGGGGCCGATCGCCGGCGCGAGCGACGCGAGCGCGCCGATGGTCGTCGACGCGATCAGCCGCTGCCTGCCGGGGAACAGCACGAACGCGGTGGTGAACACGGTCGGGATCATCGCGGCGCCGAGCGCGCCCTGCAGCCCGCGAAACAGGATCATCGAGTTGATGTCCCACGCGAGCCCGCACAGCATGCTGGTGATCGTGAAGCCGACGGCCGACGCGGCGAACAGCCAGCGGGTCGACATCACCTTCGACAGCCAGCCCGACATCGGGATCACGATGATCTCGGCGATCAGGTACGCGGTCTGCACCCACGACAGTTCGTCCTGGCTCGCGGACAGCCCGCCGCCGATGTCGCGCAGCGACGACGCGACGATCTGGATGTCGAGCGTCGCCATGAAGAAGCCGACGCACATCAGCGCGAACGCGAACACGCGCTGTTTGGTCGGTTGCGACGCGGGGTCGCCGGAAAACGCGGTGGTCATCGTCGGCTCCCGCTCAGTGCTGGTGGTCGGTATGCACGGTCACGACCGCGGACAGGCCGGGGCGCAGCACGTGTTCGATGCCGGGCTGCGGATCGAGATGCACGCGCACCGGCACGCGCTGGACGATCTTCGTGAAGTTGCCGGTCGCGTTCTCGGGCGGCAGCACGCTGAAGGTCGCGCCGGTCGCGGGCGCCAGGCTGTCGACGCGGCCGTGCAGGCGCGTGCTCGACGCATCGAGCGCGACGTCGACGCGGTCTCCCGCGCGCATCTTGCGCAGCTGGTCTTCCTTGAAGTTCGCGTCGATCCACAGGCCGGAGGCCGGCACGACGGTCAGCAGCGGCACGCCGACGTTCGCGAGCATCCCGACGCGGCCCGTGCGGTTGCCGACGTAACCGTCGACCGGCGAGCGGATCGTCGTGTATTCGACGTTGAGCGCCGCGACGCGCTGCGCGGCGAGCGCGGTGTTCACGCGGGCCCGCGCATCGGCGAGCTGCGCGCCGAGCACGTCGAGCTGGCGCTTCGACGCGAGCAGCGCGGCGTCGCTGCGTTCGACGGCGGCGCCGGCCTTCGAGTAATCGGCATCCGCGCGCTCGACGATCTGGTTCGATACGGCGTCCGACTTCACCAATTCGCGATAGCGCACGCGGTCCGACGCGGCGCGCGTCAGTTCGGCCGACGACGCGTTCTTGTCCGCCGCGTGCTGGCCGATCACCGCGAATTGCAGTTGCTGCTTCGCTTCGAGTTCGGTCACGGCGGAGCGCGCGCTGTCGACTTCGGCGCTGGCCTGCGCGAGCTTCGCGTCGTAGTCGCGCGCATCGAGCTGCACGAGCACGTCGCCGGCCTTCACGCGCTGGTTGTCGGTCACGAGGATCTTGTCGACGAAGCCGTTGACCTTCGGCGCGAGCACGGTCACGTCGCCGCCGACGTACGCATCGTCGGTGCTTTCCTGGAAGCGCAGCACGAACAGCCAGTCGAGCACGGCGGCCGCGACCACGACGACGACGGCGCCCACCGCGATGCGCATCCACGGCACGCGGCGTTGCTGCTTCGCGGGCCGCTCGGTTGTGGCTGCTTCGCGTGACGAGGCAGCGTCTTGGGTCGTATCCATCGATTCACCTATGTATATGCACTTATCAAAACGATCGACGGTACGACGTCGATCGGGGAAGGGCTAGCGTTCTGGCAGGTTGTGCGTGATCCGGAACAATTCGTCTCTGAGGCGGGCCGCCTGCGTCGACCCGAAGCACCGCTCGAACGCTTCCTGCGCGGCGAGCCAGTGCACGTGCGCATCGGCCACCTTCGTTTCGCCGTGCGCGGTCAGTGCAAACGTCTGACCGCGGCATGGCGGTTCGATCCGCCCCGTCACCAGCGCCGCGCCGACGAGCGGCTTGAGCGCGCGCAACAGCGCGGTACGTTCGATCACCAGCACGTTCGACAGCGTCGCCATCGTCAGGCCGGGCCGCTCGCGCAGCAGCGCGAGGATGCTGTACTGCGACGGCGTGACGCCCGCCCGCGACAGGTAGCGCTCATAGAACTGCGAGATCCGCCGGGCGGCTTGCCGGACCGCGAAGCAATCGTCATCGGTGAGCGTGGTCTTGTGCATGTGCACATGTTAGGTGGCGAGGCGGCGCGAAGCGAGGGGCGCGGCGGGATCAGATTGGTGTCGTGGCTGTATCAATCGGCGTCGGAAACGCGCATTCGCGCATCCGGCGTCACGCCGCTGCCGGAACGATCCAGCCTTCGCGGTCGCAGTACGCGGCCGTGTAGTCGATGAACGCCTTCACCTTCGCGGGCAGCAGCGCGCGGTTCGCGTAGGCGAGCTTGATTTCGACGAACGCGTCGACGAGATCGGCGTCTTCCAGCAACTGCACGAGCGCACCCGACGCGAGTTCGGCCTGGACGAGCGTTTTCGGGACGACGCCGATGCCGAAGTCGTGCATGACCATTTCGCGGTTGAACACGGGGCTGTTCGACGAGATGTCGAAACGGAACGGCACGGTGAGCAGGTTGCCGTCGACCCGGAACGACAGCGCCGGGCGGCGCAGCGACGGCGAAATCGGCACGAACGGATGATTGGCGAGGTCGGCCGGCGTCTCGGGGCGCGCATGTGCTTGCAAATACGCAGGCGTCGCGACGATCACGACCGGAATGCGCTCGACCAGCCGCACGACGGTCGATTCGCTCGTCAGCATGTACGGCACGACGATGCCGATGTCGTAGCCTTCTCCGACCAGATCGACCGGGCGCTCGGTCAGCGTGACGTCGAGGCGTACGTTCGGATGCGCGCTCTTGAAGCCGGCGATCAGCGGCACGAGCCGGTTCAGCGCGGCCGTCGTATGCGCGACGAGGCGCAGCAGGCCTTCGGGCTCGCGCGTGTGCGTCTGCGCTTCCACTTCCAGCGCGTCGAGCTCGTCGAGCACGGCCGCGCAACGCTCGTAGATGCGCTCGGCCGTCTCGGTCAGCGATACCTGGCGGGTCGTCCGGTGCAGCAATCGGCTGCCGAAACGCGCCTCCAGATCCGCGACCGCACGCGATACGACGGGCCGCGCGAGGCCGTGCATGTCGGCGGCGCGCGTGAAGCTGCGCATTTCCACCACGGACCGGAAGATGCGCAGCTTGTCGATGTAGTCCATGTCCGTCTCCTTGACGCGATGGCCGGCCGCCGGCCGCTGTTACGGCGGAGTGTACATTGACTTTATGCATATGCACATATAGATTGCCGAACATGAACGACACCTCGATTGCCCAGGCGTGCAACTGTCTCGCGCTGCGTCAGGCGGCGCGCTTCGTCACGCAACTGTACGAACACCATCTGGCCCCGGTCGGCGTCACGCCCGCCCAGTTCTCGATCATGGCGAACCTCACGCGCCATCCCGGTCTGCTGATGAGCGAACTCGCCGAGATGCTCGTGATGGATCGCACGACCTTGCTGCGTGCGCTGAAGCCGTTGCAGCGCGACGGTTTCGTGTCGACGGCGGCGTCGGAGCACGATGCGCGTGCGCATGCGCTGCACCTCACGAAGCTCGGCGAACGCACGTTCGCGCAGGCGAAAGTCGCGTGGCAGGCCGCGCAGGACGAATTCGACACGCAGTTCGGCCGCGAGCGGGCGAAGGCGTTGCGCAACGAGTTGTTCAGTCTGACTGCGGAACGCTAGGCGAGGGGCGGACGGTTCGGTGGGACGACCAACTGGTGCGGAATTCAAGCCATTGGTCGCCTTGGGAGCATTTGGTTGAGAAAATTGGTTTCATTGCTATCCGGATTGAAGGCGATCTGGACAGTTTTTATTTCCAGTTGTAGAGTCCTCTGACTGAATTCATGAACCGGCACCGCCGCCGGTGCACGCGTCACGAGGAGCAACCGATGCTGCAGTTGAGCGACCGCGACGACGCGATGTTGCGCGGGGATTTCGGCGACGGCGTCGCCCGCGCGATGCGGATCGTCGTGCGCACCGCGCAAGTGATGTCCGCGCCGCACCTGATCGACATTACGTCTGCCCATATCGACGGCTGTCTGTATCACGGCCAGACGAGCCTCGACTTCGTCGACTATTTCGTCGACACGGGCGCGAAGGTCGCGGTGCCGACCACCTTGAACGTCGGGTCGCTCGACCTGATCCATCCCGAGCTGTACCACGGCGACCGCACGATCCAGCGCGATGCGCAGCGCCTGATGGACGCGCATTTGCTGCTCGGCTGCGAATCGAGCTTCACGTGCGCGCCATATCAACTGAAGAATCGTCCCGCGCTGGGCGAGCAGATCGCGTGGGCCGAATCGAATGCGATCGTGTTCGCGAATTCGGTACTCGGCGCGCGCACGAGCCGCTACGGCGATTTTCTCGACTTGGCCGCCGCGATCACCGGGCGCGCGCCGTACGCGGGGCTGCATGTCGACGCGAACCGCGCCGCGCGGATCGTGTTCAATGCGCCCGATTTCAGCGGCCTGCCGTCGCGCGATATCTATTTCGCCGCGCTTGGCCTGGCGGTCGGCAAGATCGCGGGGGCGGTCGTGCCGGCGATCGTCGGGCTGCCGGCCGACACCACCGAGGACGAACTCAAGGCGCTCGGCGCGGCCGCCGCGTCGAGCGGCGCCGTCGCGCTGTTCCATGCGGTCGGCGTGACGCCCGAGGCGCCGACGCTCGACGCCGCGTTGCACGGCCGCGCGGCGCAGCGCAGGGTCGATATCGCGATGGCCGATCTCGACGAGATTCGCCGCACGCTGAATCACGGTGCGGCCGGCGACGCGCTCGTCGCGGTCGCGCTCGGCACGCCGCATTTCTCGCTGGCCGAATTCCGCACGCTCGACACGTTGCTCGACGCGTTCGACGGCAAGCCGGCCTGCGATTTCTACGTGAACACGAGCCGCTTCATTCTGTGGGAGCTGGAGGAAGCCGGCCTCGCGGAGAAATTCGCCGCGCGCGGCGTGCAGATCGTCGTCGATACCTGCACGTACATCACGCCGGTGATGAAGCAGTTGTCGGGGCTGGTGATGACCAACTCGGGGAAATGGGCGTCGTATGCGCCCGCGAACATCGGCGTGACGGTGGCGTACGGCAGCATGCGCGAATGCGTGCGGTCCGCGTACGAAGGCAAGGTGCGATTCGATGACTGAAACGACGGGCACATTCTTGACGGGCGACACGCTCGTGCCGGGCAGCGCGTGCGCGCGGCCTTTCGTGCTCGACAAGCCGCTCAGCTTCTGGGGCGGCTACGACTCGGGCGCGGGCAGGATCGTCGATCGCGGGCATCCGCAGGCCGGCGCGAGCCTCGCCGGCAAGGTGATGGTGATGCCGCACGCGAAGGGCTCGAGTTCGAGCAGCAGCGTGCTAGCGGAAGCGGTGCGCAACGGTACGGGGCCGGTCGGGATCGTGCTGAAGGAACGCGATTTGATCATCTCGATCGGCGCGATCGTGGCCGCCGAGTTGTATGCGATCGCGGTGCCGGTGGTGTGCGTGAGCGATGAGGTATACGACGCGATCGTCGCTGCCACGGGCGACGTGCGGATCGAAACGGGCGAGGGGGACGGCGGCGCGCGGATTCATCTGGGCACTGATGCTCGTTCGGGCGGATCCGGTTTGACCTGAACGACCGGCGCGCGCTGACGGCGAGTCAGGCGGTGGCCGCGGCGATGCGATCCGGAGCGAGCAGCGTCGTTCGCCGCGCGGTAGCCGCACCTGTCCCGGTCAGATGAAGCGCACGTGTCGGGTTTCTTCCTGCGTGAGCGACAGCGCTTGAGCCGCCGCGTTCATTTCGCGTTTGCCGCCCGGCTGCGCCAATCTTCTGATTTCGGGCCACACGATCACGCCGAACAGGATGCGCAGGATCGCGCTCAGCACGCACAAGCCGATTACACTCGCGCTGATCAGCGCAAACACGTCGAACATCGATTCCATGCTGAGCGTCACCACGGATACGATTCCGCTGACGACGGCCGCGCCGATCACGCAAATGAGCATGACGAAAAGGTCGGTTCGGGCGCCGGCGACTTTGGCGGGGCGCAGCAGATAAGCCGAACCGTCGGTCATGTTGCGAATGCCGTAGACGCTCTGGCGATCCTGGTCGCCGACATAGGCGACATTCAATCGATCGCCATCGGCGATGAACAGGCGCGTCGTCCGGTTGGTCCTGAACACGAGGGGGGACGCGAGCGAATCGAGTTTGAGCGTGATTTCCTCGATACTTTGCGTCGTCGTGCCCAGGTTGTTGCTCCAGACCTTCGTCTCGATCGATTGCTGGCTGATTGCCGTCACGCGGCCGGATACGGTCTGCATGTCGTGGTTCGTCATGGGCCGCTGCGCTCCGCGCTGAAACCGGACGGTTCGCCTAGCCAGCAATCCTGGGCTTCGCGTCGCTGCGGCTGGAAGATCAGGTCGGACAAGCCGCCGATGGCGACCAGGTCGCCCACCAGACCGACGATGGACACGACGGTGGCCAGTGCCGAGGTGAACGCCCAACCCGAATGGAGTGCCGCGGCAGCGGTACCCAGGCTCAGCACGACCAGGCACGACGCCCAGGCGAGCAGCGACAGGTTCCGTCGCTTTTGCGCGCGCACGTCGTACGGCGCGATGGCAAGGCTGCCGCTCCTGATCCACGCGATCCGGCGACGGCCGCGATGCTCGAATGTGCAGGCGCGCACCGACATGCCGGGCCTCAGTTTCTCGATCTGCTTGAATGCTTCTTCGTCGACGTCGTTGGCCGTGACGAAGTAGCAGACGTTCTGCATCGTCAAACGGTATGGCGGGTTCTTCCTGACATTGGCCTTGACTCGGATGAGGTTGGTATCGACGCGGTCGATCGTGGCCTCGATCAGGGTGGTGCGATTGGGCATGGGTCGGAGAGGGCGCGGGTCCGCGCGACGTCGTTTTGATGTGGCGCCCATCATACGCCACCGCTTTCGGCCGACCGTCCGGCATTGCCGGGCGACGGGTTGCCCGGCGCGTGGCACTGAATTCGCGCGCAGCCGCCCCCGCACCCGCACCGTGCCGCCGGCGGCGGTTCGGCGTTATTCGCGCCGGTGCCGGGTCACTGCCGACGCCATCACCTCGCAGCCGCTTCCCGAAATGCGCTCGGCGTCTGCCCGGCCCAGCGCCGGAACGCGCGCGTGAAATTCGCCGGGTCGGTGAACTGCAGCCGTTCGGCGATCGTTTTCAGATCGAGATCCGACGCGGCGAGCAACTGCCTGGCGTCGCGAAACCGCGCTTCGTCGAGCAATTGCCGATAGCTTGATCCGGCTTCTTCCAGCCGGCGCCGCAGCGTGCGCGTCGACACGAGCAGCGCGTCGGCGAGCATGTCCGGCCCCGGATAATCCCCGGCGGCGCGCGCCAGTTCCGCCCGCACGCGCTCGACCAGATCGCCTTCCTCCTGCCGCACCTGCGCATATTCGCGTTCCACCTGCACGAGCGCCTGCCGGTGCGCGACTTCGTCGGCGAGCGGCAGCGGCCAGTCGAGCACGTCGCGCGCGATCCACAGCGCGTTGGCCGCGCAGCCGAATGCCACCGGCGGCAACTGGTCGCGATAGCGTGCGAAATACGCGGGCTCCGGCCACGCGAATTGCAGCCTGATCGGCGGTGATGCGCGGCCGGACCATTGCGAGATGTTCTGCGCGAGCCCCGTCAGCACGAATTCGAACATCACGTGGTGCTGCAGCACGGGGTTCGCCTGCACGCCGTGCAGTTCGAGCGTCGCGCCGCGCGCGTCTTCCGCGTAAGTCAGCCGGTATTGGCGATTCCGCATCCGGAAGTAGCGCTGCATGACCGACAGCGCTTCGCGGATGTCCCGCGCGGTCAGCGTCGCGTAGCCGAGAAAGCCGTGCACGGTCGGTTTCAGCAGCAGCCCGAACGCGAGCCCGATGCCCGGATCGCCGCCGATTTCGATCGCGTTGAGCACCAGCCGCCCCCATTGCGACGGCGCGACGCGCGCGTCCGGTTCGGCCAGCACCGCGTCGCGCAGGCCCGTGCCGGCCCGCACGGCGGCCAGGTCGACGCCGCGTGCGGCCAGCGCCTGCAGCAGCAGGCGTGTATAGGCGACCGGAATGGTCGGGCGGCGCAGCCCGAGGCGATCCTTGCGAGACGGGGAAGTCATGTCGATTTGGCCGAAAATGACAAGCATTATGGCTGTTTGCCCCCTCACGTTCAAGGCGGCGCGCGCCTACGATGGCAGGCATCGCTTATTGGCCGAATCATCATGACGACACCCTTTCCCCACCTGCTCGCCCCGCTCGATCTCGGCTTCACGACGCTGAAGAATCGCGTGCTGATGGGCTCGATGCACACCGGCCTCGAGGACAGCCGCAAGACGCTGCCGCGCCTCGCTGAATATTTCGCCGAGCGCGCGCGCGGCGGGGTCGGCCTGATCGTGACGGGCGGCTTCGCGCCGAACGTGGCCGGCTGGACCAAGCCGTTCGGCGGCACGCTGATGACGTCGGCCGCCGCGCGCCGGCATCGCGAGATCACCGGCGCCGTGCACGCGGAGGACGGCAAGATCGCGCTGCAGATCCTGCATACGGGGCGCTACGGTTATCACCCGTTCGCGGTCGCGCCGTCGAAGATCAAGTCGCCGATTTCGCCGTTCGCGCCGCACGAACTGAGCGCGCGCGGCGTCGAGCGGCAGATCCGCGCGTTCGTGCGCTGCGCGACGCTGGCACGCGAGGCCGGTTACGACGGCGTCGAGATCATGGGCTCCGAGGGCTACCTGATCAACCAGTTCATCTCGATGCATACGAACAAGCGCACCGACCAGTGGGGCGGTTCGTACGAGAACCGCATCCGCCTGCCGATCGAGATCGTAGAGCGCACACGCGAAGCGGTCGGCCGCGACTTCATCCTGATCTACCGGCTGTCGATGCTCGACCTGATTCCGGACGGCAGCGACTGGAGCGAAACCGTGCAGCTCGCGAAAGTGGTCGAACGGGCCGGCGCGACGATCATCAACACGGGGATCGGCTGGCACGAGGCGCGCGTGCCGACGATCGCGACGTCGGTGCCGCGCGGCGCGTTCGCGTGGGTGACGAAGAAGATGAAGGGCGAGGTCGGCATCCCGCTCGTGACGACCAACCGGATCAACCGGCCCGAAGTGGCCGAGCAGATTCTCGCGGACGGCTGCGCGGACATGGTGTCGATGGCGCGCCCGCTGCTCGCGGATGCCGAGTTCGTCGTCAAGGCCGCGCAGGGCCGTGCCGACGAGATCAACACCTGCATCGGCTGCAATCAGGCGTGCCTCGATCATGCGTTCAAGAACAAGATCGCGTCGTGCCTGCTGAATCCGCGCGCGTGCCACGAGACGGAGCTGAAATACACGCCCGCGCCGCAGCCGAAGCGCATCGCGGTGGTCGGCGCGGGGCCGGCCGGGCTCGCGTGCTCGACCGTGCTCGCGCAGCGCGGCCATCAGGTCGACCTGTTCGACGGCGCGGCCGAGATCGGCGGCCAGTTCAACATGGCGAAGCGGATTCCGGGCAAGGAGGAATTTCACGAAGCGCTGAGCTACTTCGGCCGGCAGGTCGAACTGACCGGCGTGAAACTGCACCTGAACCGCCGCGTCGATGCGAGCGACCTGATCGCGGGTGGCTACGACGAGATCGTGCTCGCGACCGGCGTCGCGCCGCGCGACCCGAAGATTCCGGGGCAGGACGGGCCGAACGTGTTCAGCTATATCGACGTGCTCGCGGGCAAACAGCCGGTCGGCCGGCGGGTCGCGGTGGTGGGCGCGGGCGGGATCGGCTTCGATGTCGCCGAGTATCTGGTGCAGGAGGGCGAGTCGCCGGCACTCGATCTGGATGAATGGAAAGCCGAGTGGGGCGTGACCGACCCGGCCACGACGCGCGGCGGCGTGACGCGTGCGCAGGTGTCGGCGCCGACGCGGGAAGTGACGCTGCTGCAGCGCAAGGCCGCGCCGCTCGGCAAGGGGCTCGGCAAGACGACCGGCTGGATTCGCCGTGCGACGTTGAAGATGAAGCAGGTGAAGATGATTGGCGGTGTGAACTATGAGTTGATCGACGCGCGCGGGCTGCATGTGTCGTACGGCGAGCAGCGCACCGATCACGAGCTAATCGAAGCCGATACGATCGTGCTCTGCACAGGACAGGAGCCGCAGCGCGCGTTGCTCGCGCCGCTGCAGGCGGCCGGGCGCTCGGTGCACCTGATCGGCGGCGCGGAACTGGCCGCCGAACTCGACGCGAAGCGCGCGATCGATCAGGGCGCGCGGCTGGCGGCGCGGCTGTAACGGGCGGGTGCTGCGACGGTCATTCGGCTGATCGTCGCGTGGCGACGAGCGGCTTACGCGACGGTTCGCGGCTCGCCGCCTGATGCGCCGATTCGCGGGTGCAGAACCATAACGAGCTGCCGCGCCACCATGCAATATGGCGGCGCGAGCCCGGCAGACCGTGCCCGCAATCGACCGGCGCGGCTCAGGCCGCTTCGGCCCGCTCTTCCTCTTCCGCTTCGAGCATCGCCTTGACGATCAGGTAGATGGCCGGAAGGTCATCATCGTCGCGGCGCCAGTCGACCGGCTCCTCGACGTCTGCGGCAACCAGCCGGCTGCCACGCAGCCGGATGAATGCGTCGACGACGGCCGGATCGTTGCGGTTCAGGAAGCCGGGATTCGAGAACGCCAGCTCCTCGACGTTCAGCAGCGCCTGCCAGCTCATCGTGCGAACGGCCGCCGGGTGGGTGCGGCGGCGCAGACCGAGCGCCCGCTGCGCGGGGCCGCCCGCGACACGCTGCAGATCGACGACCGCCCGCTGCGCGGCGCGCTCGAAGTGGACGGGATTGAAACCGGGTTGCTCGGGATCGAATGCGGAAGCCTGGAACATGGTCGCCTCACAAAAGTCCGTTCGTCTGTGGATGACGGAATTCGGGTCAAATGGTGCAAAAGCACTGTAAATATATACAGTGTTCAGCGCGGTTTCAAGCCCCGAATGCAGAATTTCGTGCGTCGGCGCTCGACGCTCGACGCTCGACGCGGGCGATCGCATCGATCGGGCGGACGATCTACACCGCCGCCGCAATCGTCTCCCGCAACCACCGATGCGCGGGATCGCGATGCACGCGCTCGTGCCACAGCATCGACATTTCATAGCCGGGCACCTCGACCGGTGCGTCCACCACGCGCAGCGCGGGCACGTCGCGCACCAGCCGCTCGGGCAGCATCGCGACGAGATCGGTGCTCGCGACGGCCGACATCACGAACAGGAAGTGCGGCACCGACAGCACGACGCGCCGCGTGGCCCCTGCCTTCGCGAGCACTTCGTCCGTCACGCCGAAGAAGCCGCCGCCGTCGGGCGACACGATCACGTGTTCGAGCGTGGCGAACTGCGCGAGCGTCGGGCGCCGCTTCAGCTTCGGATGACCGGCGCGGCCGATCAGCACGTAGCGCTCGACGAACAGCGGCAGGCGCCGCATGCCGGGCGGCGACCCTTCCGTCGTATGGAAGGCCAGGTCGATGCCGTTTCGTTCGGCATCCTGCTCGATGCGCGGCGGCACGAGTTCGACGACGGCGAGCCGCGTGCCGGGCGCGGTCGAACGCAGCGTGCGCAGCGCGGGCAGCACGATCGTCGATTCGCCGTAGTCGGTCGCGGCCACGCGCCACGTGTGCGTCGCGGTCGCGGGATCGAACGGCGTGGCCGGGATCACCGCGCGCTCGACCGCTTCGAGCGCATTGCGCAACGGCTCGCGCAGCGCTTCCGCGCGCGCGGTCGGCCGCATCCCGCGCGGGCCGGGCAACAGCAGCGGATCGCCGAACACGTCGCGCAGTTTCTGCAGCTGCACGCTGACCGACGGCTGCGACATGTTCAGCTTCTCGGCCGCGCGCGTGACGTTGTGCTCGGCGAGCAGCACGTCCAGCGTGACGAGCAGGTTCAGATCGAGCCGTCTGAGATTATTCATGGCTATACCTGGGATATCAGGAATTCATTTCAAATATACCGTTGAAAGCCGCATCCTGCAGTCATTCAATCCACGGAGTGACGAACATGAATGTGCTGATCGTGTATGCCCATCCCGAGCCGCGTTCGCTGAACGGCGCGCTGCGCGATTTCGCCGTCGCGCATCTCGAAGCGGCCGGCCACGCGGTGCAGGTGAGCGACCTGTATGCGATGAACTGGAAGGCGACGCTGGATCCGAACGACGTGACCGATCGTGTACCCGATGCGCGATTCGATCCGTCGCTCGATTCGAAGCGCGCGTTCGCAGCGGGTACGCAAAGCGAAGACATCGCACGCGAGCAGGACAAGCTGAAGTGGGCCGACGCGGTGATCCTGCAGTTTCCGCTGTGGTGGTTCTCGATGCCGGCGATCATGAAGGGCTGGTTCGAGCGCGTATATGCGTACGGTTTCGCGTACGGCGTCGGCGAACATTCCGATACGCACTGGGGCGACCGCTACGGCGAAGGGATGTTGGCAGGCAAGCGGGCGATGATCGTCGTCACGACGGGCGGGTGGGAATCGCACTACAGCCGGCGCGGCATCAACGGGCCGATCGACGACTTGCTGTTCCCGATCCAGCACGGCGTGCTGTATTACCCGGGGTTCGACGTGCTGCCGCCGTTCGTGATCTACCGGACGGGCAAGATGAACGCCGCGCGTTTCGACCAGACGTGTACGGCGCTCGGCCAGCGTCTGAACGATCTGTGGACCACACCGCCGATTCCGTTCCGCCGGCAGAACGCGGGCGATTACGAGATTCCGGCGCTGACGCTGAAGGAGGACATCGCGCCGGGGAAAGTGGGGTTCGCCGCGCATTTGACCGCCTGACGGTTACTGCACACCCCGAGGCAGGGCGGCACGGACAACCGCCGCCAAATGCAAGATGCCAAACGCGGAATGCAAACGACCCGGCCGGCCTGCGTGACATCGCCGGCCGCCCGGGTCGTGCTTCTCGTGGCATCTCGTGGCACCTCGCGGCCGTGGGGCACGGCCGCGATTCACCGTTGCTTACCGATCGTCGTCCCGCACCGAAGACGGATGCCGGCACAGCGCCCGCACCTCCATCTCCATATACGGAAACAGCGGCAGCTGGCTCAGCACGTCATGCAGCTGCTGCACGCTTTCGACGTCGAAGATGCTGACGTTCGCATACTGCCCGGCGATCCGCCACAGATGGCGCCAGACGCCTTCGTTCATCAGCCGCTGGCACATCGCCTTTTCTTCGGCCTTCAGCGTGGCCGCCTTCACCGGGTCCATGTCCGCCGGCAGGCGAACGGTCATTTCCACATGAAACAGCATCCTGCACTCCTTGCGTTGTCGATTCGTCGAACGGGAAGGGCGCTCACGCCTGCGCGCGGGCCCGCTCGACTTCGCTGCCCGGCACGTCCTGCTTGTCCTTGAGCAGCGAGAAGTCGAAGTCGATCAGCGCGAACTGCCCGTCGACGCCGTACGGCTTGCCTTCCGCGCCCTCTGCCTGCCTGACCGGCGGGATCAGCCCGTCGCGCGTCGCGAATGCGAAGTCGTCCCACAGATGCGGATCGCCATCGATGTTGATCTGCGTCGTCAGCTTACGATAACCGTCCGCCGAAACGAAGAAGTGGATGTGCGCCGGACGATGGCCGTGGCGGCCGAGCTGGTCGAGCAGTTGCTCGGTCTTGCTGCCCGGCGGCACGCTGTAGCCGACCGGCAGCACGCTGCGGAAGCTGTAGCGGCCTTCGGCATCGGTGCGGATCGAGCGGCGCAGGTTGAACGCGGGCTGCGACGCGTCGAAGTACGAGTAATTGCCCAGATGGTTCGCATGCCACACCTCGACCAGCGCGTTCGCGAGCGGTGCGCCGTCCTGGCCGAGCACCCGGCCGCGCATGATCAGCGTCTGGCCCGGATCGGTGCCGTCGTCGAGCCGCGCGTGGCCGACCGATTCCGGCGCGCCGGCGACGTACAGCGGCCCTTCGATCGTGCGCGGCGTGCCGCCCTGGATGCCGGCCTTTGCCTCGGCTTCGTCCATCCGCACGTCGAGGAAGCGTTCGAGGCCGAGGCCCGCGGCGATCAGCCCGAATTCGCGGCCGGCTTCGTTCAGGTAGTTCAGGGCCGTCCAGAATTCGCTCGGCTGCACGTCGAAGTCCTCGATCGTGTAGCAGATGTCCTTCACGATCCGGTTGACGATCGCGCGCACGCGCGGGTTGCCGGGCTTCTCGGCGGCGTCGTCGAAGGTCTTCAGCAGGGCGTCGATGGCTTGCTTGTTCATCTGTGTCTCCGGTGTCGGTTGTCGTGTGGGGATCAGCGGGCGCCGCGTCGCATCCGTTCGATGCGGGCCCAGTCGAAGGTGATGCCGAGGCCGGGCGTCGCCGGCAGATGCAGCTTGAAATCCTCGTAACGCAGCGGCTCGACGAGGATCTCCTCGGTGAGCAGCAGCGGGCCGAACAGTTCGGTGCCCCATTTCAGCGAGTCGAACGTGCTGAACAGTTGCGCGGACGCCATCGTGCCGGCCGCGCCTTCGAGCATCGTGCCGCCGTACAGTTCGATGCCGGCCGCCGCGGCGATCGACGCGACGCTCGCCGCGCCCTGCAGGCCGCCCGATTGCGCGATCTTCACCGCGAACACGTCGGCCGCGCGATCCTGCGCGAGCGCGAACGCATCGACGGCGCCGTGCAGCGCCTCGTCGGCCATGATCGGCACCTGCGCGAGCTGCGTGAGGCGTTTCAGCCCCGCGCGGTTGGTCGCGGCGATCGGCTGCTCGACGAGGCTCACGCCGGCGTCGGCCAGCCGCGCGCCGGCCCAGATCGCGTCGGTTTCGCTCCACGCCTGGTTCACGTCGACCCGCACGTCGCCGCGCTCGCCGAGCGCGCGCTTGATCGCGACCACGTGCGCCACGTCGTCGGCGACCGCGTTCGAGCCGATCTTCAGCTTGAACGCGCGATGGCGGCGGGCGTCGAGCATCGCTTCGGCTTCCGCGATGTCGCGCTGCGTGTCGCCGCTCGCGAGTGTCCACGCGACATCGACCGTATCGGTCCGGCGCCCGCCGAACAGCTCGGACAGCGGCACGCCCAGGCGCCGCGCCTGCGCGTCGAACAGCGCGGTCTCGATCGCGCACTTCGCGAAGCGGTTGCCCTGGAACAGCTTGCGCGCCCGCGCCAGCGCGGCGCCCGGACGCGTCGCGTCCAGGCCCTGCAGCAGCGGCGCGAAGTAGGTGTCGATGTTGACCTTGATGCTTTCGGGGCTCTCCTCGCCATAGGCGAGGCCGCCGATGGTCGTCGCCTCGCCGACGCCTTCGATACCGTCCGTGCATCGAACGCGGACCAGCACGAGGGTCTGGCAATTCATCGTCGCGACCGACAATTTGTGGGGCCGGATCGTCGGCACGTCGACCAGCAGCGTCTCGATGCGTTCGATGGTGGCGGCAGTTGCTATCATGCGATTCCTCCTGTTGGTGCACATGGTAGGAATTCCGGCCCCGCGTCGTCCAACACTCTTTCCGACTACTTCCATACCTTTGAGGCATGAAATGGAATTGCGTCAGCTCCGTTACTTCATCGCCGTCGCCGAGGAAATGAACATCACGCGGGCGGCGGAGCGGCTGCACATGACGCAGCCGCCGCTGAGCCGCCAGCTCCAGGCGATCGAGGAGGAGATCGGGCTGCCGCTGTTCGAGCGTGGCGCACGGCCGCTGAAACTGACCGATGCCGGGCGCGTGTTCTATGCGCAGGCGAAACGTCTGGTCGACCAGGCCGACGAACTGGGGCCGCTCACGCGACGGCTCGCGCAACTGTCGGAGCGGATCGTGATCGGCTTCGTGCCGTCGGCGCTGTACGGCGCGCTGCCGGATGTGATCCGTGCGTTTCGCGAGGCGCAGCCGGACGTCGAGCTGTCGCTGATCGAAATGTTCACGCTCGAACAGCTCGGCGCGCTGAAGGGCGGGCGGATCGACGTGGGGTTCGGCCGCCTGCGCTTCGACGACGACCAGCTGGTGCGCGAGGCGCTGATCGAGGAAAAGCTGATCGCGGCGCTGCCGGCCGGGCATCGGCTCGCCGATCCGGCTCGGCCGCTGACGCTCGCGGATCTCGCGAACGAGACGATGATCGTCTACCCGAGCACGCCGCGGCCGAGCTTCGCCGATCAGCAGTTGTCGGCGCTGCGCGACGGCGCGGTCGTGCCGGCGGCCGTGCACGAGGTGCGCGAGCTGCAGACCGCGCTCGGGCTCGTGGCCGCGCAGGTGGGCGTGTCGCTGGTGCCGGAGAGCGTCGAGGGCGTGCGCGTGAAGGGCGTCGTCTACCGGCGGCTGCCGGAGCCGGGCGCGACGTCGCCGATCATCATGAGCCGTCGTCTGCACGGCGAAAGCGCGGCCACGGCCGCGTTTTGCGCGATTGCGCGGGAGATGATCGTGCCGGCCGCGTGACGGCTGCCGGACGGCCCAAAAACGCTCGCCGTGCGGGCCGATTATTGCCGCACATGGTTTTTTCTATCCTGCCCGTGCCGGATAAACCGGCAAGGCTGCTCTCCGTAAACAGGGTTGGACGCGGGGTTTCCCGCTCCGTATCGACCTGGAACATTCGAGGAGAGCAGCGTGAGCCGATTTGGGAAAAGCATAAAGTTCAGGATCTTTTTCGCGCTTGCCGCGTGTGTCGCGCTCATGGTCGCCATCGGCGTGTTCGGGCTGTTCGGCCTGTCGAGGCTGAATGCGAACGTCCACGATGCCTATACGGGCAATACCTTGCCGATCAGCGAGTTGTCGGAAATTCGCGCCGCGACCTTCGAGACGCAGCTGCGGCTGCGTGGGGCGTCGTCCGAGCGCGATCCCGCGCGGCTCCGGAGCGGGATCGACGAGACGCGTGCCGAGCAACGCCGTCTCGACACGATATGGAACCGCTACTACGGCCAATCGATCACGAGCGAGAAGGAGCAGCGCATCGCCGACCGCATTCGCGACGTGCTGCCCCGGTTCCGGGCCGGCGTGGACGCGGCCCTCGCAGCGGTGGACGGCGGGGACCGCGATGCCGCCACGGCGGCGATCGACCGGCTGGCGCCCGCCGCCGGCGCGCTCAAGCAGGCGCTCGACGACGACATCGCCCTGAACATCGATCAGGCGAAGTCGTTCGTCGATGACAGCGCGTCGACCTTCGTCATGATCTTGTGGATCGCGATCGGCCTGATCGGCATCGGCGTGCTGGTCGCGGCGTGGGTGTCCGCGCACCTGATGCGACACATCTCGACGCCGCTCGGGCAGGCCGTGAGCGTGGCCGACGAAATCGCCGGCGGGTCGCTGGACAACCGGATCGACATCGCTTCGCACGATGAATTCGGCCGGTTGCTCGGGGCGCTGGCGACGATGGACCGGCAGCTGGGTACGACGGTGCGCGGCATCAAGCGCAGCGCGGAAGCGGTGGCGGTCGCGTCGCGCCAGATCGCGAGCGGCAATGCCGATCTGTCGGCCCGCACGGAAGAGCAGGCCGCGTCGCTCGAGGAAACCGCGTCGAGCATGACGCAACTGACCGAGACCGTGAGGCAGAACGCCGACAACGCGCAGCAGGCCAATACGCTGGCGACGCGCGCAACCGGCATGGCCGATGCCGGCAACGATGCCGTGCAGAGCATGGTCGCGACGATCGGGCAGATCAGCAGCAGTTCCAGCCAGGTTTCCGACATCACGGGCGTCATCGAGGGCATCGCGTTCCAGACCAACATCCTCGCGCTCAACGCCGCGGTGGAGGCCGCGCGCGCCGGCGAGCAGGGGCGCGGCTTCGCGGTGGTCGCGAGCGAGGTGCGCAGCCTCGCGCAGCGCTCGGCGGCCGCCGCGAAGGAGATCAAGGAACTGATCGGCGCGTCGGTGTCGATGATCCGGGACAGCGCGCAGCAGGCCACGGGCGTCGGCGCGACGATGGGGGACGTGAAGCTCGCGATCAAGCAGGTGTCCGATATCGTCGCCGAAATCGCGGCGGCCTCGCGGGAGCAGAGCCAGGGGATCGGGCAGGTCAATCTGGCGATCGAGCAGATGGACCAGGTGACGCAGCAGAACGCGGCGCTCGTCGAGCAGGCAGCCGCGGCGGCGCATTCGCTCGAGGAGCAGGCCGGCCGCCTGCAGGCGGCGATGGCCACGTTCAAGCTCGCCCCGAATGCCGTCGATGTGCCGGCCGTGACGTCGGTCGCGCCTGCGCCGGCATCCGCGCTCGCCCTCGCGCCGACGAAACCGCCGGTGGTGGAGCCGCTGGCGGCAGGGCTGAGCGTCCCTGTCGCGGGCGGAGCCGTCGACTGGAAGGCATTTTGATCGGGATAACGGTTCGCAGCCTGCTGCGACGGGAGTATCGACCCTTGAAAGGCTCGACGCGTTCTGCTCACGTGGTACTCACGCTCGATGCGCTCGTCGACGCATGCGTGCGTTTCGATCCGTCGGACGGGGATCAACGGCTGATCGTCCGGACGCTGGTCGTGCCGATGCTCGCACGGCGGCTGAAGTGGCTGGGGCTGTTGCTGCGCGCGAGTCCGCGCAGCGAGGCCACGCGCACGATGCTCGAACGGATCGAAGGGGCGCTCGCGTGCGCGGCGGCACGGCTCGAGGCTGCGCGCCGGCCGTCCGCGGATACGGCGACGAATGCCGTGCCGCGGCGCGGACCGCGGGCGTAGATCCCGACGTCGTCGCGGGAGCGAGGGCCGACCGTCGCTCGGAGCGCGGTCGCCCGCACGAACGAAAGGCGAATGGTGGAGACAGCGATTGGCAGGACGGCGCGCGAAACGCCGCGTGCGGCGTGGAGCGGCGCGCGGACGGCTGCTTCAGCGCCTGGCGTCGAGCGTTTCCGACGGCGATTCGCCGAACTTCTCCCGATACGCGATCGCGAACCGGCCCAGGTGGGTAAACCCGCAATCGAGCGCGATATCGGCAATCCGCCGGTCCGATGCCGCGCCGCGCAGCAGTTCGCGCGCGTGCGCGAGCCGCGTCGCGCGCAGGTATTGCATCGGGCTCATCCCGCGGAATTGCAGGAACGCATCGCGCAGCGTCCGTTCGGGCACGTTGGCGGCCTGGACGATATCGGCGAGCTGCAGCGGCTGCGCGTAGTGCGCATCGACGAACTCCTGCGCGCGCCGCACGAAACCCGGCGCCGGGTCGCGGTGCGCCGCCTGCAGCACCGACGGCGGATGGCCTTCGATCAGCAGGTCGATCAGCAGATGCTCGAGCTGCGACGCGACCCGCGGGTTCGCGTTCGCACGTTCCAGCAGCTCGGGCGACCGCGCGACGAGCATCAGTTGCTGGCGCCACGCGGCGAGTGCGGTGTCGCTCACGTGCAGCACCGGGTCGAGCATCGCGCGCGGGTTGCCGGTCAGCGCGCCGACGGTCGCCGCGTCGATGCGCAGCACGAACTGCTCGCAATCGGCCGACAGCACCGCGTCGAAGCGCTCGCCGGGCGCGCACAGCACGCCGGTCTGGCCATCGACGCCGAGTTGCCGCCCCATCGCGCGCACTTCGGCCTGCCCGGACAGGCAGAACATCAGCAGGTAGTAGCCGTCGACGGCATCGACCTGCACGCGCATCGCGTCGCCGAACGCGATCGTGCCGATCCCGAGCCCGCCCAGCTTGACGAAATCCATGTGCGACGCACCCCGCACACGGCCGCTCGGCAGCAGCGCGTGCGGCTGCATCACGCGCGAGATTCGCTCGCGCGTCTCGTCGAGATCGCGGGATTCGAACAGCCGGTGCGCGCGCAGCGCGAGCGGCTCGAACGACGTTGGGGACATGGGCCTGTGCCTTGGTATGGACGACGCGCGCTTCGATCCGACGAATGGGTCGCGATCGTGCGGCGGCCGCGTGTGCCGCCATGCTAGCGCAGAAATCCGCCGAAAGTGGATATTGCGCCGCCGCAATCGCACTTTCCGGATAGACGCCGAATATTAGCTTTTCAAAAATCGGCTCCATGCATTCAACGCAACGGAACCACAAGGAGTCCGACATGGAGCAGACAGAATCGCCCGTCGTTTTCGCCGCGCGCGGCGACGCGTCCGACGTGACCTTCCCGCACGACGACGGCTCGCGCGTGCCGTACAAGGTGTTCAGCTCGCGGGCGGTCTACGATCGCGAGCAGGAACGCATCTTCCGCGGGCCGACGTGGAATTTCGTCGCGCTCGAAGCGGAAATTCCGAACGCCGGCGACTTCAAGAGCACGTTCGTCGGCGACACGCCGGTGGTCGTCACGCGCACCGAGGACGGCACGCTGTCCGCGTGGGTGAACCGCTGCGCGCACCGCGGCGCGCAGGTGTGCCGCAAGTCGCGCGGCAACGCGAGTTCGCACACGTGCGTGTATCACCAGTGGAGCTTCGACAACCAGGGCAACCTGCTCGGCGTGCCGTTCCGGCGCGGCCAGAAGGGGATGACCGGGATGCCGGCCGATTTCGACCCGAAGCAGCACGGGCTGCGCAAGCTGCGCGTGGACAGCTATCGCGGGCTCGTGTTCGCGACCTTCAGCGATGAAGTGGCGCCGCTGCCCGAGTATCTCGGCGAGCAGATGCGCCCGTGGATCGACCGGATCTTCCACAAGCCGATCGAGTATCTCGGCTGTACGCGCCAGTATTCGAAGTCGAACTGGAAGCTGTACATGGAGAACGTGAAGGACCCGTATCACGCGAGCATGCTGCATCTGTTCCATACGACCTTCAACATCTTCCGCGTCGGGATGAAGGCGCGCTCGATTCCGGATGCGAACCACGGGCTGCACAGCATCATCACGGTGACGAAGACGGGCGACGATACGTCGGCCGCGTACAAGCAGCAGAACATCCGTTCGTTCGACGAGGGCTTCCATCTGGAAGACGAATCGATCCTCGATCTCGTGTCCGAATACGACGAGGACTGCACGAACCATATCCAGCCGATCTTTCCGCAGCTCGTGATCCAGCAGATCCACAACACGCTGGTCGCGCGGCAGATCCTGCCGAAGGGCCCCGACAACTTCGAGTTGATCTTCCACTTCTTCGGCTATGCGGACGACACGCCCGAGCTGCGCGCGCTGCGCATCAAGCAGGCGAACCTCGTCGGGCCGGCCGGCTACATCTCGATGGAAGACACGGAGGCGACCGAGCTCGTGCAGCGCGGCACGGTGCGCGATGCCGACGCGACGTCGGTGATCGAGATGTCGCGCGGCAATCCGGACCAGCAGGACACGGTGATCACCGAGAGCCTGATCCGCAAGTTCTGGGTCGGCTACCAGAAGCTGATGGGCTATTGAGGCGGGAGCAAAAAATGACGGAAGACATGAAGACGTGGTTCGAGATTTACATGCTCCAGAACCGCTACATCGGGCACCTCGACAACGACCGGCTCGAACACTGGCCGGAGATGTTCACCGAGGACTGCACGTACGAGATCGTGCCGAAGGAGAACGCCGATCTCGGGCTGCCGGTCGGGATCGTGCACTGCACGAACCAGCGGATGCTGCGCGACCGCGTGGTGTCGCTGCGGCACGCGAACATCTACGAGGAGCACACGTACCGGCACATGACGTCGGGCCTGACGATCGTCGCCGAACGCGACGGCGAATTCGATACCGAGAGCAATTACGTGGTCGTGCAGACGCGCAGCAACGGCGAATCGAACGTGTACCAGGCCGGCAAGTACTACGACACGGTCGTGCGCACGCCCGACGGCTGGCGCTACAAGACCAAGCGCGTGATCTACGACACGTCGCGCGTGCAGACGCTGCTCGCGACGCCGATCTGACCGATCTGACCGCTCTGACGAAGCAAGGAACCGACATGACCGAAGCAACGCTGGCCGAGTGGCATCCGCTCGGCGCTTTCGACGAATTTTCCGAAGACGAACCGGCGGCGCGGGTCGCCGGCCAGAAGCCGATCGCCGTGTTCCGGATCGGCGACGAACTGTTCGCGATGCACGACCTCTGCACGCACGGCCATGCGCGGCTGTCCGAAGGCTATGTGGAGGACGGCTGCGTCGAATGCCCGCTGCACCAGGGGCTGATCGACATTCGCACCGGCGCGCCGAAATGCGCGCCGATCACCGAGCCGGTGCGGACCTATCCGATCCGGATCGTCGACGGGCAGGTGGAAGTCAATGTCGGCTGATCCGTTCGTGATCGTCGGCGCCGGCCACGCGGCGCGGCGTACGGCAGAAGCACTGCGCGAACGCGATGCAACGGCGCGCATCGTGATGATCGGCGCGGAGCGCGAGCTGCCGTACGACCGGCCGGCGCTGTCGAAGGACGCGCTGCTGACGGACGGCGGCGAACGGCGCGCGTTCATCCGCGATGCCGCGTGGTACGACACGCAGCGTATCGAGCTGCGGCTCGGCACGCGGGTCGACGCGATCGAGCGCGACGCGCGGCGGGTGCGGCTCGACGACGGTGCGACGGTGCCGTACGGCCAGCTCGTGCTCGCGACGGGCTCGCGCGTGCGCCCGTTCGGCGGGGCGATCGACGAAGGTGTCGCGGTGCACTACGTCCGCACGGTCGACGATGCGCGTGCGTTGCGTGCGCGACTGGCGCCCGGGCGCCGCGTGGCGGTGCTCGGCGGCGGCTTCATCGGCCTCGAGGTCGCGGCGGCGGCACGCCAGCTCGGTTGTGACGTGACGGTAATCGACCCGGCGCCGCGGTTGCTGCAGCGCGCGTTGCCGGAAGTGGTCGGTGCTTACGCGCGCCGGTTGCACGAGGCGCGCGGCGTGATCTTCCAGTTGGCGACGCTGCCGCGCGCGATTCGGCGCGCGCCGGGCGGCGACGCGGTCGTCGAGACCGATCGCGGCGACGTGCCGGCCGACATCGTCGTGGTCGGCATCGGCGTCGTGCCCAACGTCGAGCTGGCGCAGGCGGCCGGGCTCGACGTCGACAACGGGATACGCGTCGACGCAGGCTGCCGCACGGCCGATGCCGCGATCTTCGCGGCCGGCGAGGTGACGATGCACTTCAACCCGCTGCTCGGGCGGCATGTGCGGATCGAATCGTGGCAGGTGGCCGAAAACCAGCCAGCCGTCGCGGCCGCGAACCTGCTCGGCGCCGACGAGACCTATGCCGAGCTGCCGTGGCTGTGGTCCGATCAGTACGACTGCAACCTGCAGATGCTCGGGCTGTTCGGCAGCGAGCGCACGATCGTCGTGCGCGGCGATCCGGCAAGCGGGCCGTTCACGGTGTTCGGGCTCGGCGACGACGGCAGGATCGTCGCGGTGGCCGCGGCGAACCTGGGGCGCGACATCGGTGCGTCGCGCCGGCTGATCGCGGCAGGGGCGGTGCCCGATCCGGTGAAGCTGGCCGATCCGGCGGTGAACCTGAAAACGTTTCTGTGACGCGGTGAACGAACGCGGCCGGCGTGGCCGCGTTCGCACCGGGCAACTGGCACGTGGGCGAAGCCCGTGCCGGGCGGCATGCCCGGCGTGCGGGTTTGTCGTCGGTCGGCGATCGGTGCATATTAGCGGCATTGCCGTTTCACCGGTCGCCCATGACGCCAGACAAAGCTCTCGAACTGAAACGCAGCAAGCGCCGCGCGCTATGGCTGCTCCTGGCCGCCGTCGCGGTGTTCGTCACCACCATCCTGCTGCCGCGCGGCCCGTGGGTCGACGGTTTCAAGGCCGTCGCCGAAGCCGCGATGGTCGGTGCGCTCGCCGACTGGTTCGCGGTCGTCGCACTGTTCCGTCGCGTACCGATCCCGTTCGTGTCGCGCCATACCGAGATCATTCCGAAGAACAAGGACAAGATCGCCGACAACCTCGCGGTATTCGTGCGCGAGAAATTCCTCGGCCCCGATGCGCTCGCCGCGCAGATCCGCCAGCACGATCCCGCGCAGAAGCTCGGCGCGTGGCTCGGCGAGCCGGCGAACACCGACGCGCTCGGCGGCTACGTGACGAAGCTGATGAGCTTCGCGCTCGACATGACCGACGACGCGCGGATCCAGTCGTTCGTCCACGATGCATTCCGCGCGGTGATCGACCGGGTCGACCTGTCGCAATCGGCCGGCGCGATCCTCGATACGCTGACGAAGGACGGCCGCCACCAGGCGCTGCTCGACGACGCGATCGAACAGGTGGTCGACGTGCTCGACAAGGAAGAGAACCGCGAGGTGATCGCGGGCTTCATCGTCGAGTGGCTGAAGACGCAATACCCGAAGGTCGAGAAGATCATGCCGACGCAGTGGTTCGGCGAGAACGGCGCGCGCATGCTCGCGAGCGCGGTGAGCCGCGTGCTCGAAGGCGTGGCGGCCGACCCCGAGCACGAGCTGCGGCAACGCTTCGACCGGACGGTCGTGCGGCTGACCGAGCGGCTGAAGCACGACCCTGCGTTCATCGCGAAGGGCGAGGAGATCAAGCGCTATATTCGCGACGGCGATGCGTTCAACGAGTATGTGCGCGACTTGTGGGACCAGTTGCGTGCGTGGCTGAAGGCCGATCTCGCCCGCCCCGATTCGGCGCTGCACCGGCAGGCCGCGACGCTGGGCGGCTGGCTCGGCGCGCGGCTCGCCGGGAGCCCGGCGCTGCGTGCGTCGCTGAACGAGCATGTGGAGCGGGCCGTGCACGAGATGGCGCCCGATTTCGCCGATTTCCTGATGCGCCACATTCGCGACACGGTGCGCAACTGGGATGCGCGCGAGATGTCGCGACAGATCGAGCTGAACATCGGCAAGGATCTGCAATACATCCGGATCAACGGCACGCTGGTCGGCGGGCTGATCGGGCTCGGGTTGTATCTGGTGTCGCTGGTGCCGCGCTGGGCGGCCGGGTGGCTGCACTGACGCGGGTACGGGCATTGCACCCGCGGCGCGACGCCGTGCACCGCCGGCTCACGCGGCAGCCTTGGCGCCGTGCAATTGCAGGCCGAGCGCCTTGATGACCTTCAGGATCGTGCCGAAGCTCGGATTGCCGTCGTGCGACAGCGCCTTGTACAGCCCTTCGCGCGACAGGCCCGCATCGCGGGCGACCTGCGACATGCCGCGGGCACGGGCGATCACGCCGAGCGCATGCGCGATGAAGGCCGGATCGTCGCCGGCCTCCTGCAGGCAGGCGTCGAAGTAGTCGGCCATGTCGTCTTCGGTTTTCAGGTGTTCGGCCGAATCCCACGGCCGCGTCTTGATCTTGTCCATCGATCACTCCATGTCGAGGTGCGCGGGCATTGCGTGCGCGGCGCGGATGTCGGCCTGTTGCGTCGATTTATCGCCGCCGCAGAGCAGGATGACCCATATCGTTCCGCGCCTCACGTAATAGACGCGATAGCCGGGGCCGTGGTCGATACGCATTTCGACGACGGGGGAGCCGGCGGATTTCCAGTCGCCCGGATTGCCCATCGACAGACGGTCGATGCGCGCCTGGATGCGCCGCCGCGCGACGCGATCCGGCAGGCCGGCGAACCACGCTTCGAAGACGTCGGTGGTCCGGATGCTGAACGTAGGCGCACTGTAGGGCACGGATTGCAGGATGTCAACCATGGTTCACATGTTCGATGAATGGAATTCGGTTGCGCCTACGGTAGCGCCGCGCGCGTCGTTCGAGGTGGAATTGGCCGTCAGGCCGATCCCGTCGCGCGGCGGGAGCCGGCCATCCGGTCGAAGTCGGAATCTCGCGAATCCGTCTACAATCAAAAACGTCTTTGCCGCCCGCGCGTGCTTGCCGCGTGCGGGCGGGTCCGTTCGTCCTCCGGTATCCGGAGGCGCCGCCGCGCATCACGCATCGAGCATCGCGTGTTGCGCGGCGAGCAGTGCCGTGGTCTGTGTCCAGTAGATAAGGCGTCCGCGTGCCGTAGGCCGGCGCGCGTCCTGAACGCCGCGTGTCCGTAGGCCGGGCAGGCGGCATAACCGAGAGTCCCCATGAAAGCATCGGATCTGTTCGTGAAGGCGCTGGAAGCCGAAGGCGTCGAGTACGTGTTCGGCATTCCCGGCGAGGAAAACCTCGATCTGCTCGAATCGCTGCGGCGATCGAAGATCAAGCTCGTGCTGACCCGGCACGAGCAGGCGGCCGGGTTCATGGCCGCCACCTACGGCCGCCTCACGGGCCGCACCGGCGTGTGTCTCGCGACGCTCGGGCCGGGCGCGACGAACTTCGTGACGGCCGCCGCGTATGCGCAGCTCGGCGGGATGCCGATGCTGATGATCACCGGGCAGAAGCCGATCAAGTCCAGCAAGCAGGGCCACTTCCAGATCGTCGACGTGGTCGACATGATGCAGCCGCTCACGAAGTTCACGCGGCAGATCGTGTCGATCGGCAACATCCCGTCGGCGGTGCGCGAGGCGTTCCGCCGCGCGGAGGAGGAGCGCCCGGGCGCCGCGCACCTCGAACTGCCCGAGGACATTGCGCACGAGGAGGGCGACGGCAAGCCGATCCCGCGCAGCTACAGCCGGCGGCCGGTGGCCGAGGAGAAGGCGGTCGCGCACGCGGTCGACGCGATCCAGGCCGCGCGCCATCCGCTGCTGATGATCGGCGCGGGCGGCAACCGCAAGACCACTTGCAAGATGCTGCTCGAATTCGTCGACAAGACGGGCATCCCGTTCTTCACGACACAGATGGGCAAGGGCGTGATCGACGAGACGCACCCGCTGTGGCTCGGCAACGCGACGCTGTCCGACGGCGACTTCGTGCATCGCGCGATCGAGCAGGCGGATTGCATCATCAACGTCGGCCACGACGTGATCGAGAAGCCGCCGTTCTTCATGCGCACCGACGACAAGACCGTGATCCACGTGAACTTCCTCGGCGCGCAGGTCGATCCCGTCTATTTCCCGCAGATCGAGGTGGTCGGCGACATCGCGAATGCGGTGTGGCAGATGAAGGAGGCGCTGACGCCGCAATCGCACTGGGATTTCGAGCGCTTCAAGATGATCAAGGCGCATTTCGACGCGCACCTGGAAAAAGGCCAGCACGACCCGCGGTTCCCGATGTACCCGGTGCGGATCGTCAACGACCTGTACAACGCGTTGCCGGTCGACGGCATCGTCTGTCTCGACAACGGGATGTACAAGATCTGGTTCGCGCGCTACTGGCGTGCGCACGAGCCGAACTCGCTGCTGCTCGACAACGCGCTCGCGTCGATGGGCGCGGGCCTGCCGTCGGCGATCGCGACGAAGATCGTGCATCCGCAGCGCAAGGTGATCGCCGTGTGCGGCGACGGCGGCTTCATGATGAATTCGCAGGAGCTCGAAACGGCCGTGCGGCTGAAGCTCGACATCGTCGTGATGATCCTGCGCGACGATGCGTTCGGGATGATCCGCTGGAAGCAGGAGAACATGAATTTCCCCGATTTCGCGATGACGCTGCAGAACCCCGATTTCGTGTCGTACGCGCAAAGCTACGGCGCGCACGGGCATCGCGTCGAGTCGGCCGACGATCTCGAGCCGTTGCTGCGCGAGTGCTTCTCGTCGCCGGGCGTGCACGTGATCGACGTGCCGATCGATTACTCGGACAACGAGCGCGTGCTGAACCGCGAGATCAAGCGCCTGTCGGCGCAACTTTGAATTCCCGTTCACAGGAAGGAGTCGTTCCATGTTGAAGGAAACCTATCCGTACTACCTCGCCAACGAAGCCGTCTACGCGAACACCGATCTGGAGGTGACCGACAAGTTCAGCGGCAAGGTCGCCACGCGCGTCGCGCTGGCCGACGCGAAGGCGATCGATGCGGCGATCGCCGCGGCCGTCGACGCCACGAAGCCGATGCGCGAGATGCCGGCCTACCAGCGGCAGGCCGTGCTCGATCATTGCGTCGCGCGGTTTCGCGAGCGTTTCGACGAGCTGGCCGAGGCGCTGTGCATCGAGGCCGGCAAGCCGATCAACGATTCGAAGGGCGAAGTCACGCGGCTGATCGACACGTTCCGCGTCGCGTCCGAGGAATCGGTGCGCATCGACGGCGAGATCGTCAACCTCGAAATCTCCGCGCGGGCGCAGGGCTATACGGGCTACACGAAGCGCGTGCCGGTCGGCCCGTGCTCGTTCATCTCGCCGTTCAACTTCCCGCTGAACCTGGCCGCGCACAAGGTCGCCCCCGCGCTCGCGGCCGGTTGCCCGTTCGTGCTGAAACCCGCGAGCCGCACGCCGATCGGCGCGCTGATCATCGGCGAGGTGCTCGCGGAAACCGACCTGCCGAAGGGCGCGTTCTCGGTGCTGCCCGCGCATCGCGACGGCGCCGACCTGTTTACGACCGACGAGCGCTTCAAGCTGCTGTCGTTCACCGGCTCGCCGGCCGTCGGCTGGGCGCTGAAGGAGAAGGCCGGCAAGAAGAAAGTCGTGCTGGAACTCGGCGGCAACGCGGCCGCGATCGTCGATGCGGACCAGCGCGACCGGCTCGACTACGTGGTCGAGCGGCTCGCGTTCGGCGCGTATTACCAGTCGGGCCAGAGCTGCATCGGCGTGCAGCGGATTCTCGTCCATGCGGATCTTTACGACGCGCTGCGCGAGAAGCTGATCGCGAAGACGCGTTCGCTGAAGATGGGCGATCCGAAGGACCCGTCGACCTTCGTTGGCCCGATGATCTCCGAATCCGAGTCGCGCCGGCTGTCGGGCTGGATGGACGCGGCCGTCGCGGCGGGCGCGAAGATCGTCGCGGGCGGCAAGGTCGACGGCGCGATGTTCGAGGCGACGCTGCTGGAGAACGTCGGGCGCGAGCAGGACCTGTACCGCAAGGAGGCGTTCGGCCCGGTCGCGATCCTCGAGAAGTTCGACCGCTTCGACGACGCGCTCGCCCGCGTGAACGACAGCGACTTCGGGCTGCAGGCCGGCGTGTTCACCGATTCGCTCACGCATGCGCACCGCGCATGGGACGAACTGGAGGTCGGCGGCGTGGTGATCAACGACGTGCCGTCGTTCCGCGTCGACAACATGCCGTACGGCGGCGTGAAGGATTCGGGCCTCGGCCGCGAAGGCATCCGCTACGCGATCGAGGACATGACCGAGCCGCGGCTGATGGTCGTGCGGCGCCGGTAACGCACGGCAGGCGGCGCGGTGCCATGACGGCACGCGGGCAGGCGATCGGCCGGCCCGCGTGCCGTTTTTCATGGTGGCGTGCGCAGCGGCACGGCGCCGCGCGTGCCCCACGCGGCAGGCCGCCCGAAACAGGCTCGACTGCGAGCCTCCCCTCGTGATGTAATCGCGCGAAACTGCCGACCGGGTACGACGCCGGAACGCGCGAATTCATTCTTCACGAGGTCGATTCATGTCCCCCGTCTCGGCATTCAAGCTGGTTCTGCTGTCATTCCTCGCGATCGTCGCGCTCGAATGCATCGCCAAGCGGCTGCGGCTGCCGCCCGCGGCCGCGCTGCTGATCGGCGGCATCGGCATCGCGTTCATCCCCGGGCTGCCGCCGATCAACCTCGATCCCGAGCTCGTGCTGCTGGTGTTCCTGCCGCCGCTGCTGATGGACGGTGCGTACTTCTCCGTGTGGGAAGAATTCAAGCGCAACGTCGGCGGCATCCTGATGCTGGCGATCGGAGCGGTGGTATTCACGACGTTCGCGGTCGGCTTCGCCGTGCACTGGGTCGTGCCGGCGCTGCCGTGGGCCGCGTGCTTCGCGCTCGGCGCGATCGTGTCGCCGCCCGATGCGGTCGCCGCGAAGGCCGTGCTCGAACGCGTCGCGCTGCCGCGCCGGTTGATGGTGCTGCTCGAAGGCGAGAGCCTGCTGAACGACGCGGCCGGCCTCGTGCTGTTCCGTTTCGCGGTCGCGGCCGCGCTCACCGGCGCGTTCAGCCTCGAGCACGCGGTCGTGCGTTTCGCGGAGCTGGGGCTCGGCGGCGTGGTGGTCGGCTTCGTGGTCGGCAAGCTCGTGGTGTGGTTCCTGAAGCTGCTCGACGACGACTATCTCGTGATCACCGTCGCGGTGATCGCCGGCTGGATCGCGTACATCGCGGGCGAAATGGTCGAGGTGTCGGGCGTGATCTCGACCGTCACGGCCGGCATGATCATCGGCTGGCATCAGCACGAGGTGTTCTCGGCGGCCGTGCGCACGCGCGGCACCGCGTTCTGGCAGGTCATCGTGTTCCTGCTCGAGGCGATGGTGTTCGTGCTGATCGGGCTGTCGCTGCGCGGCGCGATCCATCGGCTCGGCGGCTTCGAGCAGGTGCTCGGCACGATGGTGCCGCCCGTGCTCGCGGTGCTGGCGGCGGTGGTCCTGTCGCGCTTCGTGTGGATCTACGCGGTCGAGGCGCTGAAGTGGCCGGTGCGCGGCCTTGCGCGGCGCGGCGAGGCGCCCGACTGGAAGGCCGCGACGATCATGAGCTGGGCCGGCATGCGCGGCGTGGTGACGCTGGCGATCGCGCTGTCGCTACCCGAGGCGTTGCCCGGCCGCGACGTGATCCTGGTCGCGTCGTTCGCGGTGATCCTCGTCACCGTGCTGCTGCAGGGCACGACGATCGGGCCGCTGATCCGGCTGCTGCGCCTGCCGCAGCGCGAAGAGCGCGCCGCGCACCACCTGACTGAGCCGCAGACGTGGGCGTACGTCGAAGCCGCGCAGCTCGCGGCGATCCAGCCGCTCGTGCGTGACGAGAACGGCGTCGTGATCCATCCGCGCCTGCTCGAGCAATACACGTATCGCGCCGAGCTGACCGAACGGACGAAGAACGAGCCCGCATATCCGGCGGAAGTGCGCATGGCGCACTACGACGTGGTGCTGGCCGCGATCCGGGCGGGCCGCGCCGAACTGTTGCGCCTGCACCGGTCGGGGCGCATTCACGACGAGATGCTGCACGCGCTCGAACGCGATCTCGACCTGCAGGAAGTGTCCGCGCAGCACGCGCGAGGGTAAGCGGGCGCGCGGCACGCCGCTCGCGAATCGCACCACGGGCCGGCGTCCTGCCGGCCCTGCCGCGCGCGGGTCGAGCGCCCGTTGCGCGATTGTCTCTTTTCCGCCTGCCGATTCGGGTTATTCGAATCCGGCCCTCAATACGATCGGCCGCCAGCCTTGCAACGCATGCAAACCTCGTGGCGGCGGTCTCGCAAACGTTATCGTCTTTCGAATCCGGAAATGATCCGATTTATCTGTTTCCGTCTCTTTCTGCATATTTGGCAAAACTAAACCGGAAGGAGATAGATGCTGTGTTCTAATTTCATTTAGAATCAGCCGGTTATGTTTATTGAGAGAAAGAATGCGGAGGTAATGCGGTCGCCGACGGGGAAACAAGCGGCGTCCGAGGCCCCGCAAGGCAGTGCCGACAGGCCAAATCGGCGGAATCAGGCGGGTTTTTCAACTGCCAATATAAGATAGCGTCCAAGTCGGATAAACAACTCCTATGAAAGAATCGATTGGAGATTCGGCGTTTGAAACTGTATTTATGAAAGAATCGAGCAGTGATAATGCCTCGGATTGCCTCGAATCGGGGTTATCGGTCCTCCTCGTCGACGACCAGCCGTTCGTCGGCGAGGTGATCCGCCGCGCGTTGCGCAGCGAGCACGACATCGACCTGCACGTGTGCACCGACGCACATCGGGCGATGGCGGTCGCGCGCGACGTGAAGCCGACGGTCATCCTGCAGGATCTCGTGATGCCGGAGATCGACGGCCTCGATCTCGTGCGCGCCTGGCGCGCGGACGCCGGCACCGCACGCGTGCCGATCATCGTGCTGTCCGCGAAGGAGGAGCCGATCGTCAAGCGCGAGGCGTTCATCGCCGGCGCGAACGACTATCTGGTGAAGCTTCCGGACGCGATGGAGCTCACCGCGCGCATCCGCTATCACTCGAATTCGTACCTGATGTCGCGCCAGCGCGACGAGGCGCTCGATTTCCTGTCGCACGACATGCGTTCGCCGCAGACGTCGATCCTCGCGCTGCTCGACGTCTACCGGACCGAACACGGCGACATGCCGGCGATCATGGAGCGCATCGCCGGCCATGCGCGGCGCGCGCTCGCGCTCGCCGACGGCTTCATCCACCTGACCCGCGCGCAGTCCGAGCGCCGCGCGCACGAGGTCGTGAGTCTCAACGAGATCGTGCTCGACGCCGTCGACCAGCTGTGGGAGAAGGCTGCCGGGCTCGGCTGCCGGGTGATCGCGCACGTGCCGGATACCGAGTGCGTGACGATGGGCGACCGCATGATGCTGACGCGCGCGGTCGCGAACCTGGTCGACAACGGGCTGAAGTACGGCCCGGCCGGGATGGACGTTCATTGCACGCTGACCGGCGAGGGCGGCGCCTGGCTGATCGGCGTCGAGGATGCCGGCACCGGCATCGCGCCGGAGCAGCGCACGGCCGCGACCGAGTCGTTCGTGCAGCTCGAATCCGCGCACGGCGCGGCGCGCGGCGGCTTCGGCCTCGGGCTCGCGTTCGTCCGCGCGACGGCGGCGCGGCATCGCGGCCAGATCCTGATGCGCAATACGGCGCGCGGCTTCATGGTCGCGCTTCGGCTGCCGGCGCAAGCGGAGCGGTGATTTCGCGGCGCGGCCTGCCGGCGCCGCGCCGCCCGCGAGACCCCGACGCGCTCGTGGCGCGCCCTCCGGCGCGCAGGCGGGTGTGGATTTTTTCAACGCAGAATTTAGAAAGCCCATAACGAACATGGCCACCGTGACGCCCCGCGCGACCAATGAAAGCCTGCATCCGACGATCGGCGCTGCCCGGCTGACGCTCGGCAATCGCATCCTGCTCAGCTTCGGCGTGCTGTTCGTGCTGATGCTGGTGACAGCCGGCGTGTCGTACGAGCGACTGCGCGCGATCAACGCCGAAGCCGTCAGCATCGAGCGCGACTCGTTGCCCGGCGTCTACCTCGCGTCATCGCTGCGCGCGGCGGTCAACGAAACGTTCGTCATGCTGCAGCAGGCGACCTTCGTCGAGACCGACCCCGACGCCGTGCAGCGCGATCTCGCGAAGATCGCGGACGCGACGAAGCAGGTCGAATCGCTGTCGGTCGACTACCAGGCGTCGATCTTCCGCGACGACGACCGTGCGCGTTTTGCGACGTTTCGCGGCGCATACGATCGCTACCTGCCGCTGTTGACCGACGCGGTACAGAGGCACCGCGGCTCGCGCGACGAAGCGATCGCCGCCTACGCGAAGGTGTTGCCGGGGTGGGCCGAGGTCGTGCAGGACGCGAACATCATGGTCCAGGAGAACCGCAAGTTCGCGGACCAGTCCGCGAGGGTGATCCGCGAATCCGTGCAGGACGCGGAAGTCGTGCTCGTCGGCGCGCTGACGATCATGCTGCTGTCCGCGCTCGGGCTCGGCTACATGCTGTACCGCTCGGTCACCGTGCCGATGGCGCGGCTCGTCGAGGTGCACGACGTGATGCGCACCGGCAACCTGACCCATCGCCTCGATCTGCGCCGCCGCGACGAATTCGGCACGCTCGAAACCGGCTTCAACCGGATGGCCGACGAGCTGACCGAGCTGGTCGCGCGCGCGCAGCAGTCGTCGATGCAGGTGACGACGTCGGTGGCCGAGATCGCGGCGACGTCGCGCGAACAGCAGGCGACCGCGAACGAGACCGCGGCGACGACGACCGAGATCGGCGCGACCTCGCGCGAGATCTTCGCGACGTCGCGCGACCTGCTGCGCACGATGAACGAAGTGGCCGGCGTGGCCGAGCAGTCGGCGACGCTCGCGGGCGTGAGCCAGAGCGGGCTCACGCGAATGGGCGAGACGATGCGCAGCGTGATGGACGCGGCCGGCTCGGTGAACGCGAAGCTCGCGATCCTCAACGAGAAGGCGCTGAACATCAACCAGGTGGTCGCGACGATCACCAAGGTGGCCGACCAGACCAACCTGCTGTCGCTGAACGCGGCGATCGAGGCCGAGAAGGCCGGCGAGTACGGCCGCGGCTTCGCGGTCGTCGCGACCGAGATCCGCCGCCTGGCCGACCAGACGGCGGTGGCGACCTACGACATCGAGCAGACGGTCAAGGAAATCCAGTCGGCCGTGTCGGCAGGCGTGATGGGGATGGACAAGTTCTCCGAGGAAGTACGCCGCGGGATGCTCGACGTGCAGCAGGTCGGCGGGCAGCTGTCGCAGATCATCGCCGAGGTGCAGACCCTCGCGCCGCGCTTCCAGATGGTCAACGAAGGGATGCAGACGCAGGCGAACGGCGCCGAGCAGATCACGCAGGCGCTGTCGCAACTGTCGGAAGCCGCGCAGCAGACGGCCGAGTCGCTGCGCCAGTCGTCGCAGGCGATCGACGATCTGACGCTCGTCGCGAACCAGTTGCGCACCAGCGTGTCGCGCTTCAAGGTCGACGCGTGACGCGCGCCGATCCGCAGAACGGCGCCCACGCGCTGTTCCTGATGTTCGAGCTCGACGGCGAGCGCTATGCGCTCGACGCGGCCGGCATCGACGAGGTGCTGCCGCTCGCCGTCATGAAGGCGGTGCCCGGCGCGCCCGACTGGATCGCCGGGCTGCTGATGCGCGGCGGCCAGCCGGTGCCGGTGATCGACGTGCCGATGCTGGCGCTCGGGCGGCGCGCGCAGGCGCTGCGCTCGACGCGGCTCGTGATGGTGCGTCATCGCGCCGGTCACGCCGATGGCGAGCGCACGATCGGCCTGATCGTGGAGCGCGCGACGCAGACGATGCGGATCGACCGCGCGGCGTTCCGCGCCAGCGGCATCTCGACCGCGCGCACGCGCTGGCTCGGGCGGGTCGCGAACACGCCCGACGGCGTCGTGCAGCAGGTGTCCGTGCCCGACCTGGTCGACGACGTTGCACGCCTGTATCTGTTCGACGGCCTGCCGGGCCACGGGGAGGAGTCCGCATGAACATGTCCGAATCGCGATTTCGCGGCTGGTTGCTGCGCGAGACCGGCATCGACCCCGATTCGCTCGGCAACGATTTCCTGATGCGGGCGCTGGCGGATCGCGTGCATGCGTTGCAGGCGGACGGCGAGCGCGTGCCGTCGGCCGCGCGGCCGCCCGTGACGCCGGAAGCGCTCGACGCGTACTGGCAGCAGCTCAACGCGTCGGCCGACGAACGGCGTGCGCTGATTGAGTTGTTCGTCGTCCCCGAGACGTGGTTCTTCCGCGACCGCGAGGCCTTCGCGACGCTCGCGCGGCTGGCCGCCGAACGGCTCGCCGCGATGCCGGGCCGCGTGATCCGCGTACTGAGCGCGCCGTGTTCGACGGGCGAGGAACCGTATTCGGCGGCGATGGCATTGCTGGATGCGGGGCTCGAACCGGCCAGCTTCACGATCGACGCGATCGACCTCAGCGCGCGTGCGATCGAGCAGGCGCGGCTCGGCTGTTACGGGCGCAATGCGTTCCGCGGGACGGCGACGGAGTTTCGTACGCGGTATTTCACGCCGACCCGCGACGGCTGGCTGCTCGACGAGCGCGTGCGCGCGTGCGTGCAGTTCAGTCATGCGAACCTCGTCGAACCGGTGGCCGATACCGGCATTCGCTACGACTTCGTGTTCTGCCGTAACGTACTGATCTATTTCGACCGCGATGCGCAGGATCGCGTGATCCGCTCGCTCGACGCGCGTCTCGCCGACGACGGCATGCTGTTCGTCGGTCCGGCGGAGACGGGCGTCGCGATGCGG
>NZ_BCPO01000160.1:0-49996 GCF_016586105.1 Burkholderia sp. E168m15 | reverse complement strand
CGGCCTGGCTCGGCGACGTGCGTCAGCCGTTTGCGGTGCCGCCGCCGGCCGTGACGACGGCTGCGATCGACGCACGGGCCGACCTGGCGGTGGCCGCCGCGGCGGCGGCCGCACCGGCCAACGACGGTATCGCGCCGACGCTCGACGAGGCGCCGACGCTGGAGGATGCGCAGGCGCTGGCGAACGCGGGCGCGTTCGACGAGGCCGAGCGCGTGCTCGCGCAGTTCTCAGCGCGCGTTGGCCCGCATGCCGATGCGTTCTACCTGAACGGACTGATCGCGGATGCGCGCGGGCGCGCCGCGGAAGCGAGCGACTTCTACCGCAAGGCGCTGTACCTGCGCCCCACGCATCACGAGGCGCTGACGCATCTCGCGACGCTGCTCGACGTCGGCGGCGATCGTGCGGGCGCGCAATGGCTGCTCGAACGCGCCCGGCGTTCGGCCGGCTGACACGACGACGGGAATGGGACCGACACCGCGATGACCAGAGGAACGCTTGACGTCCTCCACCGCCTAAAGGCGGAGGATTCCCACACCTGGCGATGCACGTCCGCATCGGAGAATGTTCAGCGCAGCGTTGATATCACGATCATGCTCGACACCACAGTCACTGCAGGCCCATTCTCTTATTCTCAGTCCCGCGATACCTTTCGGCCGCGTCGTGCTGTCTTTCGATCCGCACGACGAACAGGACTGGGTCGAACCGCTTTCGTCGACTTCCTCGAACGTGGCCCCGTGCGCGATCGCTTTGTAGCGAAGCTTGTGTCGGAAGGACGACCAGGATGCGTCGTAGACGCTCTTCGCCATCCTGGTTCTGGCGAGTTTTGCGGCCGACACGTTGCCGACCGCGATGTAATCGAAGCGCCGCACCAGATCGTCCTTCCCGCCATCAATGGCGGAGTTTCTCGGAGAAAATTCTGATGAACCGCGCCGCCACTGACGACGCGACGCTCGACGTCGACGATTGCTGGAACCGGATCGGCACGCGCGGCGACCGCTCGTGCGAGCGGTTGAACGACTGCCTGCGCTGCCTGAACTGCCCGGTCTACGCGTCGAACGCGGCCAAGCTGCTCGAGCGTCCGCTCGACGTGGCCGAGATGACCGACGTCACGCGCCGGATGAGCGCGTTCGGCACGGCACACGCGAGCGACGACGACGGCGTGGCGCGCCATGCGGCGCTCGCGTTCCGGGTGGCCGACGAATGGCTCGCGCTGCCGATCGGCGTGCTGCGCGAGATCGCCGGCACGCGCCCGATCCATTCGCTGCCGCATCGCCGCAATTCGGCCGTGCGCGGCGTGGTGAACATCCGCGGCACGCTGCGCATCGCGATCTCGATCGGCGCGCTGCTCGGCCTCGATGCCGGCAAGGCCGGCAGCGGCAGCGACGACGGCCGTTTCACGCGGCTGCTGGTGGCTGCGCACCAGGGCGAACCGGTCGTATTCCCGGTGGACGAAGTCGAGGGCGTGCTGCGCTTCGGCGCCTCCGACTGGGTGCCGGTACCGGCGACGGTCGGGCGCGCGAGCGCCGGCCTGTCGCGCGGCGTGCTGTCGTGGCGTGGCAAGTCGGTGGGGCTGCTCGACGACGATCGTCTGTTCGACGCCGTGACAAGGAGCATGCGATGAGCGGCGATGACGACCTGAGCCACCTGTCGCTGCTCGAACTGTATCGCGAGGAGACGCGCACGCAGACCCAGGCGCTGTCGGAGCGGCTGCTCGCGCTCGAATCGGGCGAGCCCGATGCCGTCGCGCTCGAAGCGTGCATGCGCGCCGCGCACTCGCTGAAGGGCGCCGCGCGTATCGTCGGCGTGCCGCTCGGCGTCGAGATCGCCGGGCGGATGGAAGAATGCTTCGTCGCCGCGCAGGCCGGCACGATCGCGCTGACGGCCACGCACGTCGACGTGCTGCTGGCCGGCGTCGATTTGCTGGTGCGGGTCGGCGATCCGCAGGGGCAACCCGTGTCGCAGACCGAGATCGACGTGTTCGCGGCGGCGCTGACGGGCGCCGACGGCGCGCAGACGATACAGGCGCCGGCCGCCGCGCCACCGCCCGTGCCGCCGTCGTTCGCGCCGTATCGCGATCACGACGGCGCCGCGAACGAGCCGGTCGGGGCCAGTGCCGCGGTGCCGCCGCTCGCCGTGTCGGGCGCGGTGCCCCATCCGGCCCAGGCCGGCCGCGTGTCGGGCGCCGGCGCGATGCGCCGCGTGCGCGCCGATACGCTGAACCGGCTGCTGAGCCTGTCCGGCGAATCGCTGGTCGAATCGCGCTGGCTCAAGCCGTTCGCCGAATCGATGCTGCGCGTGAAGCGCGCGCAGCGCGACGCAGCCCGTTCGCTCGACCTGATGGTCGAGCAGTTCGCCGACGATCTCGACGCCGGCATGCTCGCGTCGATGAACGAAGTGCGGCACATGCTCAACGACCTGCAACGCTCGCTCGCCGAGCGCATGGACGAATTCGACCGCTTCGAGCGGCGCAGCACGCATATCGCCGAGCAGTTGTACGACGAGGCGCTGCAATGCCGGATGCGGCCGTTCGGCGATGCGACGCGCGCGTATCCGCGCATCGTCCGCGATCTCGCGCGCTCGCTCGGCAAGCAGGTGCGTTTCTCGATCGTCGGTGAAGGCACGCAGGTCGATCGCGACATCCTCGACCTGCTCGACGCGCCGCTCGGCCACCTGCTGCGCAACGCGATCGACCACGGCGTCGATTCGCCCGACGCGCGCCACGCGCGCGGCAAGCCGGCCGAGGCGAGCGTCACGCTCGAGGCGCGCCACAGCGCCGGCTCGCTGCTCGTCAGCGTGATCGACGACGGGCCGGGGGTCGACATGGACGCGCTGCGCGCGGCCGTCGTGCGCCAGCGCCTGACCGACGACGAGACGGCCGCGCGGTTGTCCGATCCGGAATTGCTCGAATTCCTGTTGCTGCCGGGCTTCTCGATGCGCGATGCGGTGACCGACGTATCGGGCCGCGGCGTCGGTCTCGACGCGGTGCAGGAGATGGTGCGCGGCGTGCGTGGCGCGGTGCGGATCTTCAACGAGCCGGGGGCCGGCATGCGCTTCGTGCTGCAGTTGCCGCTCACGCTGTCGGTGATCCGCAGCCTGCTCGTCGAAGTCGGCGGCGAACCCTATGCATTCCCGCTCGCGCACGTGCGCCGCACGCTCGAACTCGCGCACGACGACATCGACGTGCTCGAAGGGCAGCCGCATTTTCCGTTCGACGGCCGGCGCGTGGGCCTCGTCGCCGCGCACCAGCTGCTCGATGCGGGCGAACCGGACGTGGCGCGCGCGAGCACGGCGGTCGTGGTCGTCGGCGGCGAGCCGGAGTTGTACGGCGTCGCGGTCGACCGTTTCCTCGGTGAGCGGATGCTCGTCGTGCAGCCGCTCGACAGCCGCCTGCACAAGATCCAGAACATCGCGGCCGGCGCGTTGCTCGAGAACGGCGACCCGGTGCTGATCGTCGACGTCGAGGACCTGATCCGCTCGGTCGACAAGCTCGTGCGCGGCGGCCAGCTCGCGCGGCTCACGCGCGATCCGCAGCTCGCGCTCGCCGACCGGCGCCGCCGCGTGCTCGTCGTCGACGATTCGCTGACGGTGCGCGAGCTCGAACGCAAGCTGCTGGAAAAGCGCGGCTACGACGTGACGGTCGCGGTCGACGGGATGGAAGGGTGGAACGCGGTGCGCAGCGATGCGTTCGATCTCGTCGTGACCGACGTCGACATGCCGCGCATGGACGGCATCGAACTCGTCACGCTGATCAAGGGCGACCCGATGCTCAAGCGCGTGCCGGTGATGATCGTGTCGTACAAGGATCGTGACGAGGATCGCCGCCGCGGGCTCGACGCCGGCGCCGATTACTACCTCGCGAAGAGCAGCTTCCACGACGAGGCGTTGCTCGATGCCGTGCACGACCTGATCGGAGATGCGCGCGGATGAACATCGGTATCGTCAATGATCTGCCGCTGGCCGTGGAGGCACTGCGCCGCGTGATCGCGCTGCGCGCGGATCATCGCGTGCTGTGGGTCGCGACCGATGGCGACGAGGCGGTGGATTTCTGCGTCGCGCATCCGCCCGACGTCGTGCTGATGGACCTCGTGATGCCGAAGGTCGATGGCGTCGCCGCGACGCGCCGGATCATGGCACGCGCGCCGTGCGCGATCCTGATCGTGACGGCGAGCGTCAGCGCGAACACGTCGTCGGTGTACGAGGCGATGGGCGCCGGCGCGCTCGACGCGGTCGACACGCCGACGCTCGCGCTCGGGCTGTCGACCGACGCATCGCCGCAGGCGCTGCTCGCGAAGATCGACCAGATCGGCCGGCTGCTCGAAAGCCGCACCACGGCGCTTGTGCCACCGGGGCCGGCCCCCACGCGCGGACAGCCGACGCTCGTCGCGATCGGTGCGTCGGCGGGCGGCCCGACCGCGCTCACCGCGCTGCTGCGCGCGCTGCCGGCCGATTTTCCGGCGGCGATCGTGATCGTCCAGCACGTCGACCAGGCATTCGCGTACGGCATGGCCGAATGGCTCGACGGCTATACGCGGCTGCCGGTGCGCGTCGCGCGGCAGGGCAGCGTGCCCGAGGCCGGTGCGGTGCTGCTCGCGGCGACCAACGACCATCTGATGCTGTCGCCGCGCGGCGTGCTCGGCTATACGCGGCATCCGGCCGAAACGCCGTACCGGCCGTCGATCGACGTGTTCTTCAACAGCGTCGCGGACGGCTGGCAGGGCGATGCGCTCGGCGTGCTGCTGACCGGCATGGGACGCGACGGCGCGCTCGGCCTGAAGGCGATGCGGGCGAAGGGCTGCTACACGATCGCGCAGGACCAGGCGACCAGCGCCGTGTACGGGATGCCGAAGGCCGCGGCGGCGATCGGCGCGGCGTCGGCGATCCTGCCGCTCGACCAGATCGCGCCCCAGTTGATCGCGCGGATCGCACTGACATCGCGCGACTGACCGTGCATCGGGCAGACGCCGTCGTTTCGGGGTGTGCCGGCGGCTGCATTGCGTGCGTGGCGAGGCGTCGCGTACAATTGCGGCCTGCGGAGATGGCATGCCTCCCTGCGGTCGTTCCGGCGCATGGCGCGCGCGGTGCGGCCCTCAACCGCCGGTTTGCCCGGCTGATGATGCCTGCGTGTTCCTGGGTCGTCAGGAGGTCGCAGGCCGTCCACGCGGTATTCTGCCGCCCAGGTTTTGATATCCCGTCGAATCTGGAAATCATGTTTTTCACCACTTCTGCCGATCTTTTCGCGACCGTGCGCTACGTGTGCCGCTGGCTCGCGCTTTCAGCCTTGCTCGGCGCGCTCGCCGGCACGGCTTCCGCGCTGTTCCTGATCGCGCTGGACTGGGCGACCGGCACGCGGGTCGCGCATCCGTGGCTGCTGTGGGGGCTGCCGGCCGCCGGTTTCGCCACCGGCTGGGTCTACCATCGGTTCGGCCAGTCGGTCGCGCGCGGCAACAACCTGCTGATCGACGAGATTCACGACCCGAAGGCACTCGTGCCGAAGCGGATGGCGCCGCTCGTGCTCGTCGCGACCGTCGTCACGCACCTGTTCGGCGGCTCGGCCGGCCGCGAGGGCACGGCCGTGCAGATGGGCGGCGCGCTCGCCGATCGCATCACGCACGTGCTCCGGCTCGATCGCGAGCATCGCCGCGTGCTGTTGATGGGCGGCATCGCGGCCGGCTTCGCGTCGGTGTTCGGCACGCCGCTCGCGGGTGCCGTGTTCGGGCTCGAGGTGCTCGCGATCGGACGCCTGCGGTACGACGCGCTGCTGACCTGCGTTGCATCGGCGATCGTCGCGGACGTCGTGTGCCGCGCGTGGGGCGTTCATCACACGGCCTATGCGATTCCGTTCGTGCCGGCCGTATCGGCGACGGGGCTCGCCGTGACGGTCGTTGCCGGCATCGCGTTCGGCGTGGTCGGGCGGTTGTTCGCGTTCGCGACGCATGCGCTGACCGCGTGGTTTCGCCGCGTGATCCGCCATGCGCCGCTGCAGCCGGTGCTCGGCGGCCTGCTGGTCGCGGTGGCCGCGACCGTGCTGAACGTGCCGCAGTACCTCGGCCTCGGCATCCCGACGATCGAGGCCGCGTTTCACGGCCCGCTGCCGCTTTACGATTTCGCGGGCAAGTTCGCGTTCACCGTCGTCACGCTCGCGTCGGGGTTCAAGGGCGGCGAAGTGACGCCGCTGTTCTACATCGGCGCGACGCTCGGCAATGCACTGGGCCAGGTGCTCGCGCTGCCGGTGCCCGTGCTCGCGGGGCTCGGCTTCGTCGCGGTGTTCGCGGGCGCGGCGAACACGCCGATCGCGTCGACGATCATGGCGATCGAACTGTTCGGCGCGGATATCGGCGTGTATGCGATCGTCGCGTGCGTCGTCGCGTATCTGTTTTCCGGGCACGCGGGGATTTATCGCGCGCAGCGCGTGGCGGTGGGGAAGGGGGCGCAGGGAGAGGCGGAGTGAGGTAGGGCGTGCGGCCGCGGATGATGTCGCTCGACCGCGGCGGTTCCATGCGATACCCAGGATGCAAAACGACTGACGGACATCCCATGACACTGGACGATTTCCTGACCGAAGCAAAACGGCTTGCGAGGCCGAGCCGTCAGTACCGCTTCGCGGACGACGGCGAACCCGTCACCGGCTACTGGCATGGGGTTGATGCCGGCGCGTTGTGTATCTCCGTCGAGCGCGACGGCGTCTGGCTGAACGTGTGTCTCGACGAAAGCGGCACGTCGGGCCGCGTGGAGACTGCCACGCAACCCGTCCGTTCCGACCGCCCGCTGTGCCGATCCGATGCGATGTCGCTTCCGTCCGTCGACGCGGTGTTCCGCTTCGGCTCCGCCGCGATCGGCGCGTACCTCGACGCACACGGCTGGCAGCGCGACTGGGGATTCAACGGCAACTTCAAGGGCGCGGCCGCGCACGACTACGAGCGCGAATGGATGGCGCAATGCCCGCTCTACACGGGCGGCGTGGTGGCCGTCGCGGGCGGATGGAACATGCCGTGGCCCGAGGACGACGAACTCGACGATCGCGAGCTCGTCCTCTGGACATTCGAGGCATCGGAACCGTGGGTCGAGGTGTTTTCGGACGGTAGCCGTTACTCAGTGATCCAGCGGATCACCTAGCACGCGCTTAATCAGCCTTTACTGCTTCGGCAGCCGCGCGACGTTGCGCGCCAGCAGTTCTTCGATATCGATGCCTTTTTCCGCCAGCAGCGCGGTGACGACACCGTTCAATTCGCCGAGCGTTTCCTTGACCGATTCGCGAATCGTGTCCACGACGACCTGCGTGCTGCGCTCGATCTCGATGTTGACCTTGTCGTCGACGCCCTTCGCATCGAACGTGGTCGCGCGGCGCGTTTCGGGAATCAGCCAGACGTCGAACCAGCCTTCGTCGCGATTGACGTCCGACACGGTCAGGCTGCAACCGTTGATCGCGATGTAGCCTTTCGCGAATACATAGCGCTTGAACTCGGCCGGCACGCCGATGCGGATCATCCGGTTGTGCTCGGACGACGCGATGTGCGCGATGGTCCCCGTGAAATCGACGTGACCGGACAGCGGATGCCCGCCGATCTCCGCGCCGTCCTTCGCGGCCCGCTCGACGTTGACCCGCGCGCCGGTCGCGAGGTCGGCCAGCGTCGTGATCCGCAGGCTCGGCAGCATCACGTCGAAGTCGATCAGCACCGGTGAATGGATGGTCGTCACGGTCAGGCACACGCCGTCGACCGACACGCTCGCGCCGATCTCGATATCGTCGGTGAACCGCTCGGGGAATGCGATGCTGAACGTTCTCAGCTCGCCGTGATCCTTGATGGCGTCGATGGTGCCAACACCCTGAACAATGCCTGTAAACATGATCTGCCTTTCGTCGCGAATTGCCTGGCCGACATGATAAGTGATCCGCGGGAGAGGCGCGTGACGATGGCAGGCTGGCGGCGGTAGGCCGCTTTCGTGAAAGCCCCGGCCGTGGGCAGGACCACTGCGCACAAGATCGATCGTCACGAGTCGGCCGCTTACGCCTGCCCCGGGCTTTCGCATGTCACCGGGGCCGGTATCTGATAAATGACCGACACGAATTTCGAGGTCTCGCTATGGCCCGTTACAGTGCCGCCGAGGGACTCGGCGATACGTCGGCTCGGATGGTTCTCTTCGGCGACGGGATAGTTGAAGCGCTGAACGTTGAGCGTCGAGCACGCCCATTCCACGACGAGCCTGACCGCCTCTCGTCCGATCCCTTCGCGATGCCGATCTTCGCGGATCCAGACGCCCAATTCCGGGATGGCCTGCTTGACGTGATGAACCCCCACCAGGCCGAGGAAGGATCCACCGTCGCGTTGTCGAATCACGAACACGTAGTCCGTGCCGTCGGTTTGTGCGTGCAGCCACGTCTGCCAGATGCGATCGAAACTTTCCCTGTTGGCCGGAGGGTCCCAGCCCATATAGCGAGTCAGCGACGGCGTAATGCATGCAAGCGTCGCATCCGCGTCTTTCGCCGAGAATGGTGTGAGCCAAAGGCGATTCGATTCGATACGGGTTTCGTCCGGTTGCAGCATCATTTCCTCGTCGTGCATCGACCACGCCAATCGGATCGCCGGCATGACCCGGCGATTGAAGCCATGTCGCCGGGTCATGTGACGACCTGCCTGCATCAAACCTTCGCCGGCTCTCCCAGCGCGCCGGCATCGCGATCCGCCACGCGCCGCGGCGAATCGGCGAGCCCCTTCGCCAGCTCCAGCGCCTGCCGCTCGAACAGCCGGCGGTAGATACCGCCGTCGATACGGATCAGCGCGTCGTGGTTGCCTTCCTCGATCACCTTGCCGCGATCGAGCACCAGCAGCCGGTCGAGCGCACGCACGGTCGACAGCCGGTGCGCGACGACGAGCGTCGTGCGGCCGACCATCAGCCGCTCCATCGCCTGCTGGATCAGCAGCTCGCTTTCGCTGTCGAGGCTCGACGTCGCTTCGTCGAGGATCAGGATCGGCGCATCGGCGAGGAACGCGCGCGCGATCGCGACACGCTGGCGCTCGCCGCCCGACAGCTTGATCCCGCGTTCGCCGACGAGCGTGTCATACCCGTCCGGCAGCGCGGCGATGAAGTCGTGCGCGCTGGCCAGACGCGCGGCGCGCTCGATGTCGGCGCGGCTCGCGCCGGGCCGTGCATACGCGATGTTCTCCGCGAGCGTGCGGTGGAACAGCACGGGCTCCTGCTGGACGATCGCGATCTGGCTGCGCAGCGAATCCTGCCGTACCTGCGCGATGTCCTGCCCGTCGATCGTGATGCGGCCGCCCGACACGTCGTACAGGCGCTGGATCAGCTTGATGAACGTCGTCTTGCCCGACCCCGAATGACCGACGAGGCCCACGCGTTCGCCGGGCGCGATCCGCATCGAGAAATCGTCGTACAGCGGCACCGGATGGTTGCCGTAGCGGAACGTCACGTGCTCGAAGCGGATCTCGCCTTGCCCGATCCGGATCGCCGGCGCCCCGGGACGATCGTCGATGCCGAGCGGCTGGCGTTCGAGCGCGACGAGTTCCTCCATGTCGTTCACCGAGCGCTGCAGGTTGCGGATGTGCATGCCGACGTCGCGCAGGTAACCCTGCAGCATGAAGAACATCGTCAGCGCGAACGCGATGTCGCCGACGCTCGCTTCGTCGTTCATCCACAGCCGCAGCGCGACGCCGATCATCGCGGCCTGCATCGCGACCAGCATCGCCCCCTGCAGCCCGCCGTTGAACGTGCCGCGCACCCACGTGCGGCGCGTGCGCTGCCGCCACTTGTCGATCACGCGTGCGAGCCGCGCTTCCTCGCGCGTTTCCGCGCCGAACGCCTTGACGACCGCGTTGCAGCTCACGGCGTCGGCGAGCGCGCCGCCCATGCGCGTATCCCACAGGTTGCCGAGCCGCGCGGCCGGCGCGACGATGCCGAGCGACACCGCGACCGTCACCGCGATGTACAGCAGCGAACCCGCGCCGACGACGAGCCCCATCACGGGCCAGTGGGTGCCGAGCAGCACGGTCGCGCCGACCAGCATCGCGACCGACGGCAGCAGCGCGATCAGCACGGTGTCGTTGAGCAGGTCGAGCGCCCAGATCCCGCGCGTGATCTTGCGCACGGTCGAGCCCGCGAAGCTGTTCGCGTGCCAGTCGGTCGAGAAGCGCTGCACGCGGTGGAACGACGCGGCGGCGATCTCGCTCATCATCTTCAGCGTGAGCGTGATGATGTTCAGGTAGACGCCCTGGCGCAGCACCGTCGCGCCGATGCCGAGCGCGGCGAGCGTGCCGAACGCGACGAGGGCCGAGTGCCACGCGGCGGCGCGGTCGGTCAGGCCGGTCGACAGCGCGTCGACGAGGCGGCCGGCGAACAGCGGCGTGAGGACGTCGGCGAGCGCGGCGAGCAGCGCGAGGCTCGCGACCGTGGCGATGCGCGCCGGCTGCTTGCGCCAGTAACGGATGGTGAAGCCGAAGACGGCCTGGAATGCCTGGCCGCCCAGATGGGAGGTTTTTCTGGTCATGTATCGTTGCCCGGCGCATCGCGCGACGGGACTTTCCGGTTCGGAGAACGTCGAAAACGCAACAGCCGGGCCGCGCGAAACACGCGGGCGGAGCGAAACGGGCTGTCGGGAAAAGCGCGGCTGACGGGTTAGAGGAAAACTCGGGAGCCGGCGCGGACGGCGGGCTGGATCAGCTGCGCCGCGAGACCACGTTCGGGAAGGTGGCTGGCATTCGGAACATCTGCACCTCCCTGAAGTGAACGGTTGAATGAAAGGACGCCGAAAAGACGTGCTGCGATTTTATCAGGAGTGTCACGCGCGCCGCAACGTCTGACGAATGCGGCGTTGCAGCGTCGATACGGTTAGTATTCAGGGTTTTGGCCCCTTTTCGCGTACGTTCGACGTGGCGGCTGGGGGCCGGGGGCCGGTGGGCGCATCGATTACACTTGCGCGTCCGCGGCGCGCGACGATGCGGCCCGCACAGATTCACTCCGAACCATTCCCGAGGAAACGATGAGCGACGTTCAGCAAGGCATCCTGGCTCCGATCGATACGGCAGCCCGATACCTCACTTTCACGATGTCGAATGACGGCAATATCGCCGCGGCGCTGGCCGCGCTGCGCGAGATCGTCGACGGACGCGACACGGTCGTCGGGTTCGGACACGCGCTGGCCGCCTGGCTCGGGCATTCGGTGCCGGGCCTGACCGAGTACCCGGCGTTCGCGGTGAACGACCGCACGCTGCCGAGGACGCCGGCCGACGTGTGGGTCTGGCTGCGCTCGGACGACCGCGGCGAGATCGTACTGCGCGCGCGGGAGATCGAACGCGCGCTCGCGCCGGCGTTCACGCTGCAGGAGGCCGTCGACGGCTTCCGCTATTCGAACGATCGCGACCTGTCCGGCTACGAGGACGGCACCGAGAACCCGGAAGGCGACGACGCGGTGGCCGCGGCGATCGTGACGGGGCAGGGCGCGGGGCTCGACGGCTCGAGCTTCGTCGCGGTGCAGCAGTGGGTACACGACTTCGACCAGATGGAGCGCATTCCGTCGGGCGAGATGGATCACATCATCGGGCGCCGCCGTTCGGACAACGAGGAACTCGACGACGCACCCGAATTCGCGCACGTGAAGCGCACCGCGCAGGAAAGCTTCGAGCCCGAGGCGTTCATGCTGCGCCGTTCGTCGCCGTGGTCGGACACGCGCCGCGCGGGCCTGTACTTCGTCGCGTTCGGCTGCTCGTTCCGCGCGTTCGACGTGCAGATGCGCCGGATGAGCGGCGCGGAAGACGGCATCGTCGACGGCCTGTTCCGCTTCACGCGGCCGCTGACGGGCGCGTATTTCTGGTGCCCGCCGATGAAGGACGGCAAGCTGGACCTCGCCGCGCTGGGACTGTAAGCGTCGGGCGGGATCGATGAACGGGCGGGTCGCGCCGGATGCGCGGCCCGCCCGTTTCGTTTTTCAAGCTTTCAAGTGGCAGTGCGTATGGCCTGCCGCGTGCGTCAGTTCAACGTCGTTTCGATCCGCGTGCCGCGCTTGATGAACTGCGTCACCGGGGTTTTCTCGCAGATTTCCGTGAGACGCTGGCGTTGCGCGTCGTCGAGCGGGCCGTCGAGCGTCACGACGCGGCGCACGTACTGCACGCCTTCGCGATCGGCATGCAGTTCGGTGCGCACCGCGATGCGCGCGGCCGGCCACGTCTTGCGCTGCATGTACATACGCAGCGTCGCGGCCGTGCATTGCGCGAGCCCGGCGAGCACGAACTCGTACGGCGCCGGCCCGCGATCCTGGCCGCCTTCGCGCGGCGCTTCGTCGCCGGTCAGTGTGTGCGTGCCGGCCTGTAACTGGACGACGTAGTCGGGCGCATCGGCATCGAGGACGGCGGCGGCGTGGATGAGCGACATGGCGAGTCTCCGGTAAGCGGATCAGGGAAAGCGGGCGCCGGGTGGCGGCGTGCAGCCGTCAGCATACCGTCCCGGCCGCGCGGGCGTGCGCTGCGTGCTACGCGTCGGCGATGCCGGCGCTGCTGCGCACGAGCGTGGCGATGCGTTCGCGCACCCACTGATGTGCGCGATCGGTGTCGCGCGACTCGTGCCAGTACGCGAGCAGCGGGAACGGCTTGAGCCGCAGCGGCAGTGGCCGCACGACGATCGGCAGCAGCGCGGCCATGCGCAGCGCATAGGTGTGCGGCAGCGTGACGAGCAGGTTGCCGGCCGCGGCGATCTGGCAGGCGGCGAAATAGTGCTGGCAGGTGAGCCGGATGTCGCGGAAGCGTCCGTCGTTGCCGAGCAGGACGTCGAGCGATTGCGGCTCGCCGAGCGACGACACGGCGATATGCTGCGCCGCGAAATAGTCGCCGCGTCGCAGCGGGTCGTGCGCGAGCGGATGATCGCGGCGCAGCGCGACGACGAGCGAATCGTCGAGCAGGTGTTCGGTGGCGATGCGCGGGCCCGTCTGCACGCGACGGTCGACGACGAGATCGAGGTTGCCCGACGCGAGTTCGCGTTCGATGTCCGGTACCGCGATGCGGCGGCTGACGAGCCGGAGGCCCGGCGCTTCGTCGGCGAACGCGGCGACGATGCGCGGCAATGCGATGGATTCGAGCACGTCGCGAATGCCGACCGCGATACTCAGGTCGAGCGTCGCGGGATCGAAGGCGGACGGATCGCGTGCGGTACCTTGCAAGCCTTTCAGATGCAACTGCACGTCCGCGATGATCGACCGCGTGCGCTCGGTAGGCACCACACGGTTGCCCTGACGTACGAACAGCGGATCGTCGAAATGCGCGCGCAGCCGGTTGAGCGCATGCGTGACGGCCGGCTGCGTGAGATGCAGCGCACGGGCGGCCGCGCCGATGCCGCCGTGCACGTAGACGGCGTCGAGCACGCGAAACAGGTTCAGGTCGAGACGGTGATCGGCGGGCACGGAGCGCGGGCGGCGAGGTGAAGGACGGATCGATTCTAAAGGATGCGTGGGCAACCGATGCGCCGGTTGGCATGCGTGGCGATCGTGCGCGTTCGATGCGTGTCGATGCGTGTCGATGCCGTTCGCGCCAATACGCGAGCATCCGTTTGACCGATGCGCAACGCAATCGAACACGCATGTCATTACGCATGACGGCCGCAATAATCGGCCGCATCGCCTATGCATTTCCGTGCCGGCATACCAGCGGCGCACGCCAGCCTGTAGTAATCCGCCATCATGCTGTCCCGGTCGGCCATTTCGCGCCAAAGGCGCTACCCGTTCGGCTAAGATGCCGTCGCTTCATATTTCGGGATAGCCGTCCTGTCGCACGCATTCAAACCAAATATAAGCCTGACAGTTCGACGGTATTAGAAGAAGTCGAACGAGTCGGGGGCTTGGCCAGTGAATGCAGCAGATCAGCGGTGGGTCGTTATCTATTTGAGTACGGGGTTTTCGTTGGCCCAGGCCGCGCGCCTCGGCGAAGCCTTCAACCTGGCGAATCGCCTGCATGCGTACAGCGCGGATTACCAGCTCAAGTACGTATCCGAAAGCGGGGGACTGTTGCAGTCGTCGTCCGGCGTGCGCATCGCGGCCGAGCCGTTCGGCGACGAACATAGCCGCCGTGCGCGCGCGTTCTTTCATCTTCATGGCGAGCGCGCGGCCGTCAATTGGGACGACGCATTGCAGCGGCGCCTGTCCGACATTCGCCAGCATGCGCGCTGGATCGTCGATGCGATGGAGTTGCCCGCGCTCGCCGCCACGCGGCGGCCGTCGTCGTCAATCGACGTGCGGCCCGGCCGGGCCGGGCGCCGCGCCACCACGACGATCGAATTGCAGGCCGGCGAGACCGACGTGTTCGCCGCCGCGCTCGACATGTTTCGCGTCGACCTCGGCGACGGCGCCGCGCAGGAGATCGCCAGCAACATGATGCGGCCGGTCGAGCAGCGCTACGCGCAGTCGATGTGGGCGTTTCGCGAACTGAGCGCGAGCCCGTCGATCCGGATGTCCGCGCAGCGGTTGCGTGCGCAGAGCGTGAACCGCATCTCGATCGCGAACGCCGCGCAGGCGGCCGCGATGAGCGAGCGCAATTTCCTGCGGCGCTTCAAGAAGGAAATCGGCGTGACGCCGACCGAGTTCGTCCAGCACGTGCGGCTCGAGCGGGCGTGCCACATGCTGATCCATACGACGCTGCCGGCCGACAAGGTCGCGCGGCGCACCGGCTTCGGCAGCGGCGAGCGGCTCGCGAAGCTGTTTCGTCAGCGGCTGTTGATGTCGCCGACCGAATTTCGCGTCGCCGAGCGGGAAAAGATCCTCGCGCACGGCGCGGCGTCGCCCGATCCTGACGAACGGCTTGCCGCCGCGTGTTGCGACGGCGACGGGGCGGATTGCGACGCCTGCGTGGCCGCGCGCGGGAAAACGGGACGGATACCCGTAAAATCGACGGATCGCGATCTCGATTCCCGGTTTCCATGCCCTTCCTCCCCACTACCGCCACCGCCCCTTTCTGCCCGTCGGAAGTAAAGGGCAGCATCACGATCGACGCCGCCGCGCCGCGCTGGCAGAAGCTCAGGCGTTTCTTCGGCCCCGGCCTGCTGGTCGCGATCGGCTACATGGACCCCGGCAACTGGGCGACGGATATCCAGGCCGGCTCGCAGTTCGGCTATTCGCTGCTGTGGGTCGTCGCGTTCTCGAGCCTTGCGGCGATCTTCCTGCAGATGCTCGCGGCGCGGCTCGGCCTCGTCGCGGGCAAGGATCTCGCCCAGGCGAGCTACGAGCGCTACGGCCGGTTCGGCCGCGTCGTGCAGTGGATCACCGCCGAAGTGTCGATCATCGCGTGCGACATCGCGGAGGTGCTCGGTTGCGCGCTCGCGTTCAAGCTGCTGCTCGGCGTGCCGCTCGCGTGGGGCGTCGTGCTCACCGCGCTCGACACGGTGATCGTGCTCGGCCTGCAGGGCAAGGGCTTCCGGCAGATCGAGGCGATCGTGCTCGGGCTGATCGCGACGATGGCGTTCTGCTTCGTCGCGCAGGTGGCGATCACGCCGCCCGACTGGCATGCGGTGGTGGGCGGCCTCGTGCCGGGCGACCCGGGCCACGACCGCAAGGATGCGATCGTGCTCGCGCTCGGCATCGTCGGCGCGACGATCATGCCGCACAACCTGTACCTGCATTCGTCGGTCGTGCAGACGCGGCACGTCGTCGGCGGCGCGCGCGGGGTGATCCGCGACACGCTGGCGCTCGTGCGCATCGATACCTGCGTGTCGCTGTTCGTCGCGATGCTCGTCAATGCGGCGATCCTCGTCGTCGCGGGCGCGGCATTCCATGCGACGGGCCAGCACAACGTGACCGACATCGAGCAGGCGTACCGGCTGATCACACCGATCGCGGGCGGCGCGGCCGCGCTGTTGTTCGGCATCGCGCTGCTCGCGTCGGGGCAAAGCTCGACGCTGACCGGCACGATCGCCGGCCAGGTCATCATGGACGGCTTCCTGCATACGAAGATCCCGTGCTACCAGCGCCGGCTGATCACGCGCGGGCTCGCGCTCGTGCCGGCGCTGATCGGCGTGCTGTGGCTCGGCGACGGCTCGGTCGGGCAACTGCTCGTGTGGAGCCAGGTGCTGCTGAGCCTGCAGTTGCCGTTCGCGATGTGGCCGCTGATCCGCTCGGTCAGCGATCGGCGCACGATGGGCGAGCACGCGATCGGGCGCGGGATGCAGGTGGCCGCGTGGGCGCTGTTCGCCGTGATCACCGGCACGAACCTGCTGTTGATTACCGGTGTCGCGGGCTGATACAGCCTGTCACAGGCTGACACAGGCATGCTGCGTGCCTGCGGTAAACTGCGGTCTTTCGATCGTCTCCGAAGTCCATCATGTGGAGTGAAATCAGCAACATCGGCGATGCCGCGCTGACCCTGCCGATCGCGGTGACCTGCGCGGCGTGGCTCGCGCTGACCGACTGGCGCCTCGCCGCCCGCTGGGGCGTGCTGCTGGCCGCCGGGATGGGCGTCGTCGGCGCCACGAAGATCCTGTATGCCGGCTGCGGCATCGAGCTTGCGCGGTTCGATTTCCGTGTGATCAGCGGCCATACGATGCTGTCGACGTCCGTATGGACGGTCGCGCTGTCGATGCTGTGGCAGGCGTTCCGGCCCGGCAAGGCGCCCGGCGTCGCGGCCGGGCTGGCCATCGGCGCGATCACGGCCGTTGCCCGCGTATTCGATCACTCGCACACCGTGCCGGAAGTCGTCATCGGCTGGCTGCTCGGCGCGCTGGTCGCGCTGGTGTTCCTGCGCGGCTACGACGGCGTGCGGCAGCGCGCGTTCTCGCCGCGCGTCGCCGCGGTCTGCCTGCTGCTCGTGTCGGGCATCGCGTACGGGCACCGCGCGCCGTTCCAGCAGATGATCGACACGCATTCGCCGCAGCTCTGCGCGTTCGTGCGGGCGCCGTCGGGCGAAGGCTTCTGACTGGTGCCGATGGCGGGTGCTCCGGCACCGCCTTCCTGCCGCCGGCATTCGGTCCGGTGTTTTCCGGCCGGCGCACGATGGCAAGTCGGTTCATCTTCCCCCAGGGCGTTCTCTTCCGTGCGGGACGCCACACTTCCGTTATCCCGATAATCGATTCGTCTGCCCGTTCATCCGACTGGTCGCGCCGGCCTCTTTGCGCACCGTCGCCGGTACGCGCAAGTCATGAATGAGGTCTATGACCGGGCATAACGAATATTCATTTCATCGATTGGCGGCATTCGCGTACGCTGGCTGTCGTTCAACCGCGGGCAAGGCTGTGCGGCCGGTTCCGCGCGCGTCGCATTCATCTCGATATACTCGCGGAAAACCCGTGCGATGCGTCGCCATGCCGGCGCACGTCGGCTGGAAGATGCACGGGAAACCCCGTCGCGGCAGCGTTCCGCGACGACGATTCACGACAGGAGCAGGTCACATGACAATCCTTTCTCCGCGCCTCGCGGGCAAGTGCGCATACATCACGGGCGCCGCGGGCGGCCTCGGCCGCGCGATCGCGCGCCGCATGGTCGAGCAGGGCGCGCGCGTGTTCGTGACCGACATCGCGGAAGCGGCGGTGCTCGACGCGTTCGCGCAGGAACTCAACGCAGGTCACGCGACGCCGGTCGCGTTCGCCGCGACCCAGGACGTGCGCGACGAAGCCCGCTGGCAGGCGCTGCTCGCGCAGGCGACCGATGCGATGGGCGGCCTGTCGGTGCTCGTCAACAACGCGGGCGTCGGCTCGATCGGTTCGCCCGCGCAAATCGAGCTGGACGAATGGCGGCGCGTGATGGCGATCAACGTCGAAAGCATCGTGCTCGGCTGCAAGCATGCGCTGTCGTATCTGGCCGAGAGCTATCCCGCGTCGATCATCAACATCTCGTCGGTCGCCGCGTTCAAGGTCGAGCCGGATTTCACCGCGTACAACGCATCGAAGGCGGCGGTCGCGTCGCTGACGAAGTCGGTCGCGATCGACTGTGCGCGCCGCGAGATCGACGTGCGCTGCAATTCGATTCACCCGGCGTTCATTCGCACGGGGATCGTCGAGCCGCTGTTCCAGTCGCTCGGCGAACGCGACGCGACCCGCAAGCTCGCGCGCGGCATTCCGCTGCGCCGGCTCGGCGAGCCGGACGACGTCGCGCATGCGGCCGTGTATCTCGCGTCCGACGAGAGCCGCTTCGTGACGGCCGCCGAACTCGTGATCGACGGCGGCATGTGCGCGGTCTGACGCGTATCCCGAACCACAACGATTGGAGGAGAACATCATGTCGACACCCGTGAACCGCCAGCTGCTGCTGAAGACGCGCCCGGAAGGGCGGGTCGGCCGCGACCATTTTTCGCTCGTCGAGACGCCGGTACCGGCGCTCGCCGACGGCGAGGTACTCGTGCGCGTGCTGTATCTGTCGATGGACCCGACCAACCGCGTATGGATGAGCGACGTGCCGCAGTACTTGCCGCCCGTCGCGATCGGCGAGGTGATGCGCGCGCTCGGGATCGGCCGCGTGGTCGCGTCGCGCCATGCGGGTTTCGCGGAAGGCGATCTCGTGCAGGGGCTGGTCGGCTGGCAGGACTACGCGGTCGTGCCGGCCGAGCAGGTCGCGCAACTCGTGAAGCTGCCCGCGCAGTCGGGCCTGCCGCTGCCCACGCTGCTCGGCGCGTGCGGGATGAGCGGGCTGACCGCGTACTACGGGCTGACCGACATCGCGCCGGTGCAGCCGGGCGAAACGCTCGTCGTGTCGGCGGCGGCCGGCTCGGTCGGCTCGATCGCCGGGCAGATCGGCAAGATCCACGGCGCGCGGGTGGTCGGCATCGCGGGCGGTGCGGACAAGTGCCGCTACCTGACCGAGACGCTCGGCTTCGACGCGGCCGTCGACTACAAGGCCGACGATTTCCGCCAGCAACTGAAGGCGGCGACGCCGGACGGCGTGCACGTGAACTTCGAGAACGTCGGCGGCGAGGTGATGCGCGCGGTGCTGTCGCGGATGGTGATCGGCGGGCGTGTCGCGCTGTGCGGCGTGATCTCGAACTACAACAGCGGCCGCGCGGCCGACGACGTCGGCGTGCTGATCTCGAAGCGGCTGACGATGCGCGGCTTCCTGATCCTCGACTACCGCAAGAGCCGCGAAGCCGTGCAGACGCTCGCGGGCTGGCTGCGCGACGGCCGGCTCAAGGCCGAGGAGACCGTGGCCGACGGTCTCGAAAACGCGCCGGACGTGTTGAATCGCCTGTTCGACGGCGACCATCGCGGCAAGCTCGTGTTGCGTGTCGATCCGGACGCGTGACGGGCGTGTCACGCCTGTCGGATCGGGCCGCGGGCGCGGATCGACCGCGCTGAGTTCGATCAACCCGGCTGCAGTTTAGGACTTGTCCCATATATTGTCCGAGCCGCTCTCCCTACAGTGATTGCCAGCACACAGGCGGCGTGACGACGCGTCACGCCGCCTGTTTTTCTGGTGACGCGGCAGAGGGGAGGGAACATGCGGAACAACGCGAAGCGATCGGCATCGGTAACGGCAATGAGCGCCGGGGCCGTGCGGAAGAGGGTGTTCGGGCTCGGTATCGTGCTCGCGATGTCGATTGCCATGTCGAGCGCGATGGCGGCCGGACAGCCCGCATCGGATGGCGTCGTGCGGTTCACCGGCTCGCTCGTCGATCTGTACGACGTGACGCTCGATGCTCCGGTGGGCGCGCTCGTTGACGCGGGACAGGCGGCCGATGGCGGGGCAACGGCCACGGTCCGGTTCGATGCGCATGGCCGGCGTTTGCCGGGTGCGCAGGTCGCGCTGGTGAAGCCCGACGGTGCGGCGTTCGCGCCGGATGACGGCACGGCGGTGCGTGCCACGTGGCGCGATGCGCACACCGAGCGAAGTATGCCGCTGGCGCCGGGCCGGGTTCATCGCGTCGGCCCGTATGGCGGCGTGATGACGGTCGCGGCGGATGAAGCAACGGGCGCCGTGGCGCCCGTCGTGATTCATATCCGTCATCCTTGACCCGCTCTCCGCACGCGTGCGGTTCGCCGGCGGCCGGAGGGCGTCATTCGCCCTGTTCGGAGCGTGCGTAGATGTCCCAACTGGCCATGAACAGCGCGGCGACGAGCGGCCCGATCACGAAGCCGTTGATGCCGAACAGCGCCATCCCGCCGAGCGTCGAGATCAATACGACCCAGTCGGGCATCTTCGTGTCCTTGCCGACGAGGATCGGGCGCAGTAGGTTATCGACGAGGCCGATCACGCCGACGCAGAACGCGACGAGGATCACGCACTTCCAGACCGCACCGATCATCAGGAAGTAGAGCGCGGCCGGCACCCAGACGAGGCTCGCGCCGATCGCCGGCAGCAGCGACAGGAACGCCATCAGCGCACCCCACAGCACCACGCCCTCGATCCCGAGGATCCAGAAGATCAACCCGCCGAGCGCGCCTTGCACGAGCGCGACCGCGATGTTGCCCTTCACCGTCGCGCGCACGACCGTCGTGAATTTCGCGAGCAGCAGGTTCTTGTGCTCTTCGTCGAGCGGCAGCGCACGGCGCACGCGGCGGCCGATCTCGCCGCCGTCGCGCAGCAGGAAGAACACCATGTACAGCATCACGCCGAAGCTCACGACGAACTGGAACGTGTTCTGGCCGATGCTGAGCGCCTGGGTGGCCGCGAACTGGCTGATCTGCGCGGCGCCGTCGGTCAGCTTCTTCTGGATGCCCGGGATGTTGGTCAACCCGTATTTCTGCAGCAGGTTCTGGATCGACGTCGGCAGCGCGTGAATGATGTCGTGGAAGTACTGCGAATAATTCGGCTGCGCGTCCTTGAGCTCCTGGTACACGTAGGCGATTTCCTGCACGAGCGTGGCCGTGACGAACACGAGCGGCAGGATCACGATCAGGATGATGAGCGACATCGTGACGAGCGCGGCCAGGTTGCGCCGCTTGCCGAAGCGCGCGGCGAGCCAGCGTTGCACGGGCTGGAACAGGATCGCGAGAATGGTGCCCCAGAAGACGGCGCCGGAAAACGGCGCGAGGATCCAGCACAGTCCGACGGTGACCGCGAACAGCAGGAAGTAGAAGAATTTTTGGTGGTCTTGTCCGCTATCCATGAGTGGCATTCGCGCAGATTGATGCGTGGTTGGATTGAATCTCGTTGTCCCGCGCGCGATCGGTTCGCGAACGTCACGGGTTCGCGGCGCAACGCGCCGCCGGGCGGCCCATGCGGAGTATGCCCGCAAAGGTGCCGCCATCATAGCCGCTGCGAGAGACGCATGCGAAAACGCCGCGGCCGGGGCCGCGGCGCTGCCGGGAAGCGAACGCGGCGCGAGGCCGCGTGCCGCATCGTCAGATGTTGAGCTTGGTGACCTTCGTGCCGTTCACCGACAGGTCGCCCATCAGGCCCGCGTTGGTCAGGACCAGCACTTCCACCGGTGCGGTAGCCGTGTTGGAGTCGACCGCGCCGTTCGCGCCGACCTTCACGACCGCGACCGACGCGTCGGCGCCGGCCGACCAGCCGTCCGACTTGCGGAACGAGTCGAGCGCATCCTGCGTCATGAACAGGAACACGACCGCCTTCGACTGCGCGCCGGCCTGCAGGCCGACCGACAGCGACGACGTGTTGTAGTAGCCGACGGTGCTGCCGCCGACGCGCAGCGCGCCGTTGCCGGACTGGGCGCCGACGATGAAGCCGGCCTGCAGCACATTCGGGAACACGAGGACGCCGCGTGCTTTCGAGACGAGGTCGCGCGAACCCGGTACCGTCGAATATAGGCGCGACAGCGTTGCGTTCACGCTGGCGTCGATCGACTGGCGCTTCGACGCGCTGGCCGCGGCGCTATCGGGTTTGCCGGGCGTGGTCGTGCAGCCGGCGAGGGCGAGGCTGCCGAGCATCACGGCGGCGGCGGCTTTCATGGCGAGGGACTTCTGCATGGCGGTTCTCCTTCGTTGTCTGATGGATGACGGGCGGGCGGCGGTGCACGCCGCCCCGTTCAACGGCGGGAAAGGAGCAGGCCCGCAACGAACGCAAGGCCCGCGACGACGCCGGCGGTTTGCCACGGGTTCTCGTGCACGACCTGCGATACGCGCTCGGCCGAATCGCGCAGCCGGGCGGCCGCGCTGCCCGACGCATAGTCGAGCGCGCCGCGCGCTTCATCGAGCCGGGATTGCACGCGCTTGCGCAGCGCGGCGATATCGCCATCGCCATCGTTTTTCAGCAGATCTTCCAGTTCGTCGACCAGCCCGCGCAGATCGTCGGTCACGTCGGCATGCAGGTCGCGGGCAGCCGCGCGCGTCGTGCGGCCCACGCGCCGGCCGGTGCGACGAATATCGGACAGGCCGCGGTCCAGCTTGTGTTCGATCGAGTCGGTAAGCGCCATGGTGTTTATCCTCCTTTGATTCCAGGCAATTTGAAGATAAGACGAATCCCAGCAACTGATGTGATTCACTTGATCCGATTGAGTTTCGAGACAAATTTTCAATTCGTCGGCAGGATCGCCGGGAAGCCCCGCCGCACGGGGCGGCGCAGCGGTTGAAAAAATTTCGCGTTTCGCGGCGATACAGCGTGTCGAGCAGCGGGTCGCAGTGAAGGTCCGGTAAATATGGCGTCGCCAGGGGCGTCAGGTAAATAGTGCCATTGCAGGTTGGACGCTGATGCAAATGCACTACTCGACGCGTCATCGATGCGCACGATTTGTGCCCGGTGCCGGTTGCGTGGCGGCGTCGTCCAGCGCGACGTCGATGACGACGGGATCGTGGTCCGACGAGCGGTAGGCGTCGGGTGCGTAATAAGCCGATCGTTGCGCGGACGTTTTGTAATCGGGCACGGGTTGCAAGACCACCGGTTCGTCCGCGTTGATGTGCCAGAACCGCACGGCCTTCACGCGCGCGGCGAGCGCCGGCGTGGCAAGCGCATGGTCGAGATTGCCGGCTTCGCCGCGAAATACGTAGCTGTACGCAGCATCGCCGACGAAGCGCACAACCAGGTTCGCGTAGCCGCGCGCTTCGAGCGTGCGAAGCGGGTCTTCCTTCGCATAACTGTTCAGATCGCCGATCAGCAGCACGCCGTCGGCCGCGATGCCCGTCGGCGAGGTGGCGAGCCAGTCGGCGACGCGTGCGGCCGCCCGCGTGCGCGCCGCGTTCCAGCAGCCCTGGCCGTCGGACTGGTCGAGATTGGCGCCGCTCGCATGCGGGCAGTTCTTCGACTTCAGGTGATTGACCGCGACGGTGAACGTGCGTGTGCCGTCGATGCGCCGGAACGTCTGCGCGAGCGGCGGGCGGTGGCGGCCGCCGAGTGCGACGGTGACGGCGCGCCCGACCGGCTCGACCGTGCGGCTGTCGTACAGCAGCGCGACCGCGATCGCGTCGCGGCCCAGCCGCGCCGTGCCGGGATCGACCGCGCGCCAGCCGTCGCCGAGTTGCGCGGCGAGCCGACGGATGGCGCTCGTGTCGCCGTGGCCGTTGTTCGCGATTTCCATCAGCCCGATCACGTCGGCGCGCAGCGCGCGCAACGACGCGACGATCTTCGCTTCCTGCCGCGCGAACGCGGCGGGCGTTTTCGCGCCGCGGTTGCCCGGCGCGTCGAATCCGCCGCCATGGCCGTCGCCGTTGAAATAATTGAAGACATTGAACGACACGATGCGCACGTCGGCATCAGGATGTCGGGCCGGTGGCGCGGGACGCGGGTTCGCCGCGGCATCGAACACGGGCGCCGCGCCGGCCACCGGTTGCAGCCGCCATGCGCCGTAGCGCCATTCGAGCACGCCTTCGACGCCGCGTACGGTGGTGCCCGCGCGCAGCGTGTTGGCGGCGCTTAGCGCGGGCGGCGGATAGCGGACGGTCGCCGGGTCGCGGCGGCTCGAGCCGTCGTCGAGCACGATGCGGTTCAGTGCGTTGGCCGCGGCCTGCGCGGCAGCGTCGGCCGGCGGCGCGACCTGGGTCGGCACGCGCAGCCGGCCGTTGCTCAGCACGATGCTGCCGTAGCGACCGAGTGCGTAGGTATCGCTGACCGTCAGCGTTTGCGGCAGGCGTACGCGCATGGCTTCGTGCGCGGCCAGGACGGCAAGCGACGCGACGGGCAGCGTGAGCGTCGCCGGTGTGACCGTCTGCCCGCGTGCGCAAACGGCCATGCGGCTCGTCAGCGTGAATTGCGTCCGGCCGTATTTCTCGTCGACCTTGCCGGTCAGATGCACGAGGTCGCCGGGCGTCGCGCGCGTGTTCGGTGCGTAGACGAACAACCCTTCCGGGACGCCCGGCCGGCGCTGCCGCTGCGCGTCGGCCTGCTGGACGAAGAAGCCGCCCAGGCCGTCGGCGCCGCCGAACGCCGCGGTGACGACCGCTTCGATCGACGTCGTTTGCCCGGCGAGCGGCGACGGCCCGCCGCCGCGCCGGAGCTCGGCAATCGCCGTGGCCGCACCGCCGCAGCCGCTGCTGACCGGCAGTGCAGCGGCGGCGGCCGGCGGGGCGAGGAGCGCCACGGACAGCACGGCGGACAACACCACGAACAGCGCAACGGCAGAGAGGGGAAGCGGGCGTGACATGAGACGGTCCACAGGATGAAAATCCGACAGTTCGGGACCGCATCTTGAAGGCAAAATGTCAGGCTGCGGCCGAAATGGCCGTCCGGCCAGTGCCGGTTGGCCAACGATGCGGCAAGCCGCTCGGCGGCTGTTACGCTTTCGCACCGGGCGTCGTGTGCCGCTCGCCCGGCGCATGTCGCCGCGCCCCGTCCCCACAGGAGAAATCCATGTCTTACATGCTGTTGATTGTCGAACCGACCGAACAGCGCGCCGAGCGCACGCTCGACGAAGGCCAGGCGCTTTATGCGCGGATGGTCGATTTCGCCGAGTCGCTGAAGGCGCGCGGCGTGCTGCGCGGCGTCGAGTCGCTGGAGCGGTCCGAACGCGGCACGCGCGTGCAGGTGCGCGACGGCGAGACGCGGCTGCTCGACGGCCCGTTCGCCGAGGCGAAGGAGATGGTCGGCGGCTTCTTCCTCGTCGACGTCCCCACGCGCGAAGAAGCGATCGAGATCGCGCGCCAGTGCCCGGCCGCGCAATGGTGCACGGTCGAGGTGCGCGCGGTCGGCCCGTGCTTCCTGTGAACGTCGCGACTCGGTATTTACCCTGATTTGTCGTGGCGCGTGTCGATCCGGCCGTCTTTCGTCCGTCGTCCGGATAAGGCGCCGCGGAACGGGCGCCGCCTTCCACCGACGACAAGGAGTAAACGATGCGATTCATGATCATGATCCGGGCGAACGCCGTCAGCGAATCCGACGCGTTGCCGGACAACCGGCTGGTCGAGGCCATGACGGTCTATCACGAGGAACTGGCGAAGGCCGGCGTGCTGCTCGACGCCAACGGCCTGAGGCCGAGCGCCCACGGCTGGCGGGTGCGCTACACCGGCGGCAAGGGCACGGTGATCGACGGCCCGTTCGCCGAAACGAAGGAACTGATCGCCGGCTATACGCTGATCCAGGTGCGCTCGCGCGACGAGGCGCTCGAATGGACGCGCCGGTTCCCCGCGCCGTTCGGCGCCGAGCTCGATTGCGAGATCGAGGTGCGGCCGCTGTTCGAGCTCGACGACCTCACGCCGAGCGACGCGGTCGAGCGGTTCCGCGATCTCCACGTCGGCCGCAGCCACGCCTGAATCCAACCTCACCGGGAGCACCCGTCATGCACAAGATGGTTTTCATCAACCTGCCGGTAGCCGACCTGCCGCGCGCGAAGACGTTCTACCAGGCGCTCGGCTTCGAGGTCGTGCCGGCCTATACCAACGAGCAGGCCGCGTGCATCCAGATCAGCGACACGATCTTCGCGATGCTGCTCGTGCGGCCGTTTTTCCAGACCTTCACCGACAAGACCATCATCGATCCGGCGACGCACATCCAGGTGCTGTCGTGCCTGTCGTGCGACAGCCGCGCCGAAGTCGACACGCTCGTCGCGAAGGCGCTGGCGGCCGGCGGGGCCGCGCCGCAGGCGCCGCGCGAGTACCCGAACATGTACGGCCACGGGTTCACCGATCCGGACGGCCATACGTGGGAGCTGATGGCCATGCCGCTGGATGCGTCGGCCCAGGGGCAGGCGTCGTGACGCATGAGGCGACGCATCGTGCGATCGAAGCGGTCTGGCGAATCGAGGCGCCGAAAATCATCGCGCGGGCCGCGCGGGTGGTGCGCGACGTCGGCGTGGCCGAGGAACTGGCGCAGGACACGCTCGTCGCGGCGCTCGAGCACTGGCCCGTCGACGGCGTGCCCGACAACCCGGCCGCCTGGCTGATGACGGCCGTGAAGCGGCGCGCGCTCGACCGGGTCCGGCAGGAGTCGCTTCATGCGGCGAAGCGCGACCAGCTCGGCCACGAGATGGACGCGCTCGAGGCGCACGTCGTCCCCGACATCGCGGACGCGATCGCCGATGCGGGCGACGACGACATCGGCGACGACCTGCTGCGGCTGATCTTCACGTCGTGCCACCCGGTGCTGTCGACCGACGCGCGCGTCGCGCTGACGCTGCGGCTGCTCGGCGGGCTGACGACGGGCGAGATCGCGCGCGCATTCCTGACGCCGGAGCCGACGATCGCGCAGCGGATCGTGCGCGCGAAGCGCACGCTCGCGGCGGCGCACGTGCCGTTCGAGGTGCCAGCGGCCGATGCGCGGCCGGCGCGGCTCGCGTCCGTGCTCGAAGTGATCTACCTCGTGTTCAACGAAGGCCATGCGGCGACTGCCGGCGACGACTGGATGCGTCCGGCGCTGTGCGACGAGGCGTTGCGCCTCGGCCGCGTGCTGGCCGGGCTGGCGCCGGACGAAAGCGAAGTGCTCGGGCTCGTCGCGCTGATGGAACTGCAGGCGTCGCGCATGCATGCCCGCGTCGACGCGCAAGGCCGGCCCGTGCTGCTGCTCGACCAGGACCGCAGCCGCTGGGATCCGTTGCTGATCCGGCGCGGCCTCGCGGCGCTGGAGCGGGCGACGAAGCTCGGCGGCGTGCGCGGGCCGTATGCGCTGCAGGCCGCGCTCGCCGCGTGCCATGCGCGTGCGCGACAGGCGGCGGACACGGACTGGGCGCAGATCGTCGCGCTGTATGACGCGCTCGCCGAAGTCGCGCCGTCGCCGGTCGTCGAACTCAATCGCGCGGTGGCGGTGGGGATGGCGTTCGGGCCGGCCGCGGCGCTCGAACTCGTCGACGTGCTGCGCGACGATCCGGCGCTCGCGCGCTATCACTGGCTGCCGAGCGTGCGCGGCGATCTGCTCGCGAAGCTCGGCCGTGCCGACGAGGCGAAGCTGGAGTTCCGCCGCGCGGCGGAGTTGACGCGCAACGAACGTGAGCGCGAGTTGCTGCTCAAGCGTGCGATGGATGCGTGACGCGCTGCCGTATGACGCATTCTCTATGACGCACGACGCACGACGCACGACGACCGCGCCCAGTCCATCTTCCCGGCCGTCCGCCCACCGCCCGCGCAGCACACTATCGCCCGCATTGAAAAAGCCTATTGGGGGATGCGAACTTGAGCGCCTAGATTGAAGAGCACGATGCGCGCCCGGTGCATGCATCGTTCCCCACATATCTGATCGGCCCGGCGTCGCACGCGGCCGCGCCGACTCGAACGGAGGCGCAAATGGCTCAGCTCAAGGGCAGCAAAACCGAAGAGAACCTGAAGGCCGCATTCGCGGGCGAATCGCAGGCGAACCGGCGCTATCTGTATTTCGCTTCGAAGGCCGACGTCGAGGGGCAGAACGACGTCGCCGCGCTGTTCCGCTCGACCGCCGAAGGCGAAACCGGCCATGCGCACGGCCATCTCGAATATCTGGAAACCGTCGGCGATCCGGCCACCGGCTTGCCGTTCGGTTCGTCGCGGCTGAATCTCGAATCGGCGATCGCCGGCGAAACGCACGAATACACCGACATGTATCCGGGCATGGCGAAGACCGCGCGCGACGAAGGTTTCGACGAAATCGCGAACTGGTTCGAGACGCTCGCGAAGGCCGAACGCAGCCACGCGAACCGCTACACGAAGGCGCTGGACAGTCTCGTCGACTGACGGGCCGCCGCGCGGCCTCCCGGCAGCGCCGCGTGACCGGCTCGCGGCCGGCTGTTCGTTCCGTCGCCGCCCGCACCGTGCGGGCGGTGCGCTTGCGCACATGCGCGCCACGCGGGAGCGCCCCATGCCCCACAAGGAAGGCAGTCTCGAAGCGCCGACCCGGCATCCGCTCGACTGGCAGTCCGAAGCGTTCTACGACCAGGCGGCGATTGATGCGGAAATGACGCGCGTATTCGACATTTGCGCCGGCTGCCGGCGCTGCGTGTCGTTGTGCGGCGCGTTCCCAGCGCTGTTCGACCTGGTCGACGACACGCCGATGGGCGACGTCGAGGAAGTGCCGAAGGCCGCGTTCGGCAAGGTCGTCGACCAGTGCTATCTGTGCGATCTCTGCTACATGACGAAATGTCCGTACGTGCCGCCGCACGCATGGAACGTCGATTTCCCGCACCTGATGCTGCGCGCCAAGGCCGCGCGCTACAAACGCGGCGAAGCGCCGCTGCGCGACAAGGTGCTGTCGAATACCGATGCGCTCGGCCATTTCGCGGGCATTCCGGTCGTCACGCAGACGATCAACGCGGTGAACCGCACGCCGCCCGCGCGCCACGCGCTCGAAGCGGCGCTTGGTGTCGATCGCCATGCGTGGCTGCCGGAATTCGCGCCGCGCACGTTCCGGCGCGCCGCCACGCGCTCGGACGACCCGCCCGTGCGCGACGGCGAACGCACGCCCGGCAAGGTCGCGATCTACGCGACGTGCTACGTGAATTTCAACGAGCCGGGAATCGGCCACGACCTGCTCGCGATCCTCGCGCACAACGAGATCCCGTACGAACTCGTCACGCGCGAAGCGTGCTGCGGGATGCCGCTGCTCGAGCAGGGCAATCTCGACGGCGTCGCCGCGAAGAAGGCCATCAACATCCCGGTGCTCGAGCGCTACGCGCGCGAAGGCTATGCATTGATCGGCGCGATTCCGAGCTGCGTGCTGATGTACAAGAGCGAGCTGCCGCTGATGTTCCCCGGCGACGCAGCCGTGCGCGCGGTGGCCGACGCGTTCTGGGACCCGTTCGAATACGTGATCGCGCGGCACCGCGACGGGTTGCTCAAGACCGATTTCAAGACCGGCCTCGGCACCGTGTCGTATCACGTGCCGTGCCACGCGCGCGTGCAGAACATCGGCCGCAAGACGGCCGATGCGCTGTCGCTGGTGCCCGATACGCGCGTGAACGTCGTCGAGCGTTGCTCCGGCCATGCGGGCACGTTCGGCGTGAAGAAGGCATTTCACGCGGACGCGATGCGGATCGGCGCGCCGGTGTTCAAGGCGATGGCCGAGCCGCGGCCGGATGTCGTGTCGTCCGACTGCGCGCTCGCCGGCCATCACATCGCGCAGGGCATCGACGAGAAGGGGCTGCCGGAAGCGCCGCTCGCGCATCCGCTGACGCTGCTGCGTCGCGCGTACGGCATCTGAGCCGCTGCCGGCCATTCACGAGGACATCCATGACGCTGACCCGCGACTCCCTGCTGACGCTCGAAGCGTACGCGAAGATCCGCAAGGCCGAACACGCGCGGCTCGTCGCGTACAAGCGCCGCCGCGCGGTGGCGCTCGGCAACCACCTGCGTTTCCTGTTCGAGGACGAGACGACGATCCGCTACCAGATCCACGAGATGCTGCACATCGAGAAGATCTTCGACGAAGCCGGCATCGAAGGGGAGCTGGAAGCGTATCTGCCGCTGGTGCCCGACGGCACCAACCTGAAGGCGACGATGCAGATCGAGTACGAGCACGAGATCGAACGGCGCGCGGCGCTCGCGCGGCTGATCGGTGTCGAGGATCGCGTGTACCTGCAGGTCGACGGATACGCGAGCGTCTACGCGATCGCCGACGAGGATCTCGAGCGCGACAACGCGGAGAAAACCTCGGCCGTGCACTTCGTCCGCTTCGAGTTCGATGCGCCGATGCGCGCGGCGCTCAAGGGCGGGGCGGCGCTGTCGATCGGCTGCGATCACCCGGCCTACACGATGCCGCCGCAGCGGGTGGACGCGGACGTGGCCGCATCGCTCGCGGGCGATCTGCGCTAGCGCCACGGTTGCCGCCGTCGCGTGCCCGTGCACGCCGGTCTGCGCTTTTCCGTTCCGACCCGAAGAAAGCAGCGCCTCACGCCCTGCGGCGCGGCCGCGTGGCGCTCGCCGCGAAGTTGTAACAAGCGTGACGGATTTGCATGCGGGGACACATTGGGCATGCGGCGTCAGCGTGTTTTCATCACTCGCAGGGAAACAATAAAGAGATTGTGCATGAAGATAATTTGATTCAGCTCAATTTGAACGATTTACCGATTCGTGAATATCTTGTTACGAATTTTCCCCTGATTTACCGATTTTCGGAGGCTATTCCGGGTGGTGTCGCCGGCAGGGGCCGGAGCAGCCCGAAACCGCCTGTTTAAGCGCATTCTTCAGACGCTGCGGAGCCCCGCCAGACGGGCCTTTGCAGCCATCGGCATAAAGATCTCGCAAAAAAATTCAAGCATAAATGGTTTGCCCGCCCATGGCAGGTTGTTTCAGTGCGTAACATTAAGTCATTGTCATATTGAGATAAACCCTAGGGATGGTATGCTTCGTGCACAAAAATTCCCACATTGGAGTGAGACCGCGATTTGTGCGCCATTGCCGGGAATCGCGGCACCGAGAAAGTGCGGTGTCGCCCGGTATGCACAACGCCGGATAACCATAATGTGCAACCTGGCCGCCCCGCGACGCGAAGTGTCGCGACGGCGCCGCCAATCGCAGCCCCGGCCTGGCTGCGTGGAGAGATCGACTATGTTCTTCGATGAGCTTAACGATGAAGAGTGGTTTCGCCTTTCAGCGCTGATCGCCGATGAACCCATCCGGCTGAACCGTCGCGGGCGTCCACGCGCCGAACCGCGTGTCGTCGCCAACGCGGTGCTGTGGATCCTGACGACCGGGGAAGCCTGGTCAAAGCTGCCCGGCCGCTATCCGTCCGGGCCGACGTGCCGCCGCCGCTACGAGGAGTGGCTCGCGAACGGCACGCTGCTGAAGATGATCGACGTGCTGACCCAGTTCAGCGGGCGCACGTTCGCGTATATTCCGCCGCCGCCGGAGGCGGTCGTGCCGGCTCGCCGCGCGGAGCCGGTGCCCGACAACGACCGTTTGCGCGGCGTGTTCTGGCAGAACCCCGAGTCGTGGCAATTGCCGGTTGCGCAGGCAAACGTTTGGGAGGGCGAAGGTGCGTCGTTGAGCACGCTGTCGGCCGACCAGGTGGACGGCCGCGCCGACGTGTCGTTCGCGGTGCCCGGCGCGCCGGCTGCGGAGCTGCGCCATGTGCGCGCGTCGGCGGCGAGCTTCGCCGCGGCCGAGCCGCAGGTCGACGAGTATCGCGGCTATACGATCAGCGGCATCGCGCAGCCCGTGCAGAACCTGATGTATCGCGCGTGGGCCGAGATCTCGCAGGACGACCGGCGCGTCGAACGCTCGGGCCTGATCGGCCCGCGCTTCACCGACGCCGAGGCAGCGGAGCAGTATGCGCTCGAGTGGGCGCGCCAGTGGATCGATCGCCACGGTGCGAGCGACGCGCCGGCGCGCGAGCCGCAAGGCGAGGTGCTGGCCGGCTTGTCGGCGCTGGCGCGCGCGGAATCGGACATCAAGCGCTTCATCGCCGAGCGTCGCGCGGGCGTGTTGTCGGAAAGCCGCAACGATCCCGTGCAGTCGGAGCGTCGCGAATATGCGTACCGCGTAGGCTGATCGCCGTTGCCGTGCAACGCGCGGGCCGTCGTGTGCCACGACGCCCGCGCGAAAATCCCGTATCTCCATGTCTGCCCGGGCGCCGCTGTATAAGCGGCGCCCTTTGTTGCATGACGCGTTACTGCCGACCGTAGGTATCGTCGAAGCGGACGATGTCGTCCTCGCCGAGATACGCGCCCGACTGCACTTCGATCAGCTCGAGCGGCATCTTGCCCGGGTTCTCCAGGCGGTGCGAGACGCCGAGCGGAATGTACGTCGATTCGTTTTCGGAGAGCAGGAACGTTTCGTCGCCGCGCGTGATGCGCGCGGTGCCGCGCACGACGATCCAGTGTTCGGCGCGGTGATGGTGCATCTGCAGCGACAGCTGCGCGCCCGGCTTTACGACGATGCGCTTCACCTGGAAGCGCTCGCCGGTGTCGACCGAGTCGTAGTGGCCCCACGGACGATGCACCTTGCGGTGATCGGTCGCTTCGGTGCCTTGTCGCGCCTTGATGTGCCCGACGATCTTCTTCACGTCCTGCACGCGCGATTTATCCGCGACGAGCACGGCGTCGGGCGTTTCGACGACGACCAGGTTCTGCGTGCCGACGCAGGCGACGAGCCGGCTTTCCGAATGCGCGAACGTCGAATCGGCGCCTTCGAACAGCACGTGGCCGCGGCCGACGTTGCCGCTCTCGTCCTTCGGCGAGATCTGCCAGATCGCGTCCCACGAACCGACGTCGGACCAGCCCGCATCGAGCGGCACGACGACGCTTTCGCACAGTTGCGGCTGGCTCGCGAGCGGCTCCATCACTGCGTAGTCGATCGAGTTCGACGGCGACGCGGCGAATGCGTCGCGATCGACGCGGAAGAAATCGCCGTCTTCCTTGCCCTGTGCGACGGCCTGTGCGCAGGCCGCGTAGATTGCCGGTTCGAGCTGCCGGATCGCGTTCAGCCACACCGACGCGCGCACGATGAAGATGCCGCTGTTCCACCAGTATTCGCCCGACGCGACGTACTGCTGCGCGAGCTCGAGGTGCGGCTTCTCGACGAAACGGTCAAGGCGGCGCACGTCGAGAGTGCCCGTTCCGGCGTCGCCGAGCGGTGCGCCGACGCGAATGTAGCCGTAGCCGGTTTCCGCGTGCTTGGGCACGATGCCCATCGTCGCGATCTTGCCTTGCGCCGCGCAGTGCACGCCGGCCGCGACGGCCGCGTGAAAGCGCGGCAGGTCGGCGACCGCATGGTCGGCCGGCATCACGGTCATCACCGCGTCGTTGCCGTTCGCGACGAGCCGCAGCGCGGCGAGCGTCAGCGCCGGCGCGGTGTCGCGGCCGAGCGGCTCGAGCATGATGGTCGCGTTCCTGGCCGTCAGGCGCAGCTGTTCGGCGGTCGTGAAGCGATGATCCTCGCCGCACACGATCAGCACGTCGTCGTTCAGCGGGTAGTCGGCCGTCAGGCCGTCGAGGCGCAGCGCGGTGGATTGCAGCAGCGAGTGATCGCCGAGCAGTCCGATCAGCTGTTTCGGAAAACGCTCGCGCGACATCGGCCACAGGCGCGTGCCGGAACCGCCGGCGAGAATCACGGGCTGCACGGCGAGACGTGTGCCGACGGCGGGCATACCGGCTGCGGGTGTGCCAGCTGCGGGTGCGGCGGAAGAAGAATGGCGCGTTTCGGCGACCACTGCCGGAGCATTCATGATGACACTCTCCACGGTTGAAGTCAGTGCCTGTCGTTGTAGCATGAAGTAAATCGACAATAAAACCGGACCCAATGGCGGATATCCGCCACGCATTCATCCGGGAGAATTTTCCGCGGTAGCATCGGCCGGAAATAAAAAAGTAAAAAATAATTCCGGGCGCCGGCCGGACGCGACCGCCCGCAAAGGGTGAGCGGAAGGCGTAACGACTCAGAAAAAATCTCCATTTCCCGCCCATTCGGGAAAACCTGCCGATTTAATTAAAAAAGATCGCGGCAAGAATTTCCGATTATTTTTCGAAATACTTGTGCGCTTGAGGATGAATTTTCTTGTCGCTTCAATAGCGTCATGCAACGTTTGATTCGAATGTGCGGCACGGGCTGCACAAGGCGCTGTTCGGCAAACGCCTGTTCAAAGAAGAGGAAACAGACATGTTGAGCGTGCTGGCGAGAGTCATCGATATCGCGATGGTCGTGACGGGCGCGCTGATCGCGGCCGCGCTGCACGGCGGCAGCATCGGGCTCAGCGACCTGCAGCGCACGACGGTGCTGTTCGACTGCCTGCTGGTCGTCGTGTTCTTTCCGGCCTTCGGCATCTACCAGTCGTGGCGCGGCAAGCGCCTCGTCGGACTGATGGGGCGGGTCGTGTTCGCGTGGCTCGCGGTCGAGCTCGCGGGCATCCTGATGAGTTTCAGCTTTCACCAGTCGGGCGACCTGTCGCGGCTGTGGCTCGGTTACTGGGCGCTCGCGACGACGGTGCTGCTCGCCGGCTCGAAGGCTTGCGTGCACGTCGTGCTGCGGCAATTGCGCCGCGGCGGCTACAACCTGAAGGCGGTGGCGATCGTCGGCGGCACGCCGGCGGCGCGGCGGCTGATCGCGCAGATGCGGGCGCGGCCGGAAGCCGGCTTCAACCCGGTGTGCGTGTACGACGAAAGCGAGGCGCCGGGCGAAGTCGCGCTCGACGACGTGCGGATCGAGCGGCAGTTCGAATCGCTGGTGTGGCTGGTGCGCAGCCGCGCGATCAGCGAGCTGTGGCTCACGCTGCCGATCACGGAGGAGCGCCGGATTCATCAGATCGTGACGGTGTTTCGCCACGACTTCGTGAACATCCGCTTCATTCCGGACGTGCGCACGCTGTCGTTCTTCAACCAGGAAGTGGTCGAGGTGCTCGGCGTGCCGGCGATCAACCTCGCGGCGTCGCCGATCACCGACGTGCGGATCTTGCCGAAGTTCGTGTTCGACCGGCTGTTCGCGCTGGCGGCGCTCACGGCGCTCGCGCCGGTGATGGTGCTGATCGCGGCGCTGATCAAGCTGACCTCGCGCGGGCCGGTGTTCTTTCGGCAGAAGCGCAAGGGTATCGACGGGCACGAGTTCGAGATCTACAAGTTTCGCTCGATGAAGGTGCACCAGGAAGTGGCCGGGCAGGTCACGCAGGCGACCAAGAACGACTCGCGCGTGACGCCGGTCGGCCGGTTCCTGCGCCGCACGAGCCTCGACGAGCTGCCGCAGTTCATCAACGTGCTGAAGGGCGAGATGTCGGTGGTGGGGCCGCGTCCGCATGCGCTCGCGCACGACGACATCTACAAGGATCTGGTCAAGGGCTACATGTTCCGCTATCGGATCAAGCCGGGCATCACCGGGTGGGCGCAGATCAACGGCTATCGCGGCGAGACCGACCAGATCGAGAAGATGATGGGCCGCGTGAAGCTCGACCTTTACTACATGCAGAACTGGTCGTTCTGGCTCGATATCAAGATCGTCGTGCTGACGCTGTGGAAAGGCTTCACCGGCAGCAACGCGTACTGACACCGACGCGCCGCGTCACGCAGGCAATTCCGGTTTTACGAATTTCGAATCATTGGTCAAGGGGTCCGACACATCATGAATCTGACTATCATCGGCAGCGGTTACGTAGGGCTCGTCACCGGCGCCTGTCTCGCCGACATCGGGCACGACGTGTTCTGTCTCGACGTCGACCAGGCAAAGATCGACATCCTGAACAACGGCGGCGTGCCGATCCACGAGCCGGGCCTGAAGGAAGTCATCGCGCGCAACCGCTCGGCCGGCCGCCTGCGCTTCTCGACCGACATCGAGGCCGCGGTCGCGCACGGCGACGTGCAGTTCATCGCGGTCGGCACGCCGCCCGACGAGGACGGCTCGGCCGATCTGCAATACGTGCTCGCGGCGGCGCGCAACATCGGCCGCTACATGACCGGCTTCAAGGTGATCGTCGACAAGTCGACGGTGCCGGTCGGCACGGCCGAGCGCGTGCGCGCGGCGGTCGCCGAGGAGCTCGCGAAGCGCGGCGGCGACCAGATGTTCTCGGTCGTGTCGAATCCGGAATTCCTGAAGGAAGGCGCGGCCGTCGACGATTTCACGCGGCCGGACCGCATCGTGATCGGCTGCGACGACGACGTGCCGGGCGAGCGCGCCCGCGAGCTGATGAAGAAGCTCTACGCGCCGTTCAACCGCAATCACGAGCGCACGCTGTACATGGACGTGCGCTCGGCCGAGTTCACGAAATACGCGGCGAACGCGATGCTCGCGACGCGTATCTCGTTCATGAACGAGCTGGCGAACCTCGCCGACCGCTTCGGCGCCGACATCGAGGCCGTGCGCCGCGGGATCGGCTCCGATCCGCGCATCGGCTATCACTTCCTGTACGCCGGCTGCGGCTACGGCGGCTCGTGCTTCCCGAAGGACGTCGAGGCGTTGATCCGCACGGCCGACGAGCACGGCCAGTCGCTGCAGATCCTGAAGGCCGTGTCGTCGGTCAACGCGACGCAAAAGCGCGTGCTCGCCGAGAAGATCGTCGCGCGCTTCGGCGAGGACCTGAGCGGCCGCACGTTCGCGCTGTGGGGCTTGGCCTTCAAGCCGAACACCGACGACATGCGTGAAGCGCCGAGCCGCGAGCTGATCGCCGAGCTGCTGTCGCGCGGCGCGCGCGTCGCCGCGTACGACCCGGTCGCGCAGCAGGAAGCGCGCCGCGTGATCGCGCTCGATCTCGCCGATCACCCGAGCTGGCTCGAACGCCTCTCGTTCGTCGACGACGAGGCGCAGGCCGCGCGCGACGCCGATGCGCTCGTGATCGTCACCGAATGGAAGGCGTTCAAGAGCCCGGACTTCGTCGCGCTCGGCCGCCTGTGGAAGACGCCGGTGATCTTCGACGGCCGCAACCTGTACGAGCCGGAGACGATGAGCGAGCAGGGCATCGAGTACCACCCGATCGGCCGGCCGGGCTCGCGCCAGGCGGTCGCCGCTCGCGTGCCGGGCGCCGCGCGCGCCAGCGCGTAACCCGTTTTCCGTCACTCGTTACGAGACGCCATGTTCCGGAACATCCTGATCGTCTGCCACGCGAACGTCTGCCGCAGCCCGGCGGCGGAAATGCTGTTCAAGTCGCACGCCGCGTCGCGCGGCGGCCCGCGCCCGACGTTTCATTCGGCCGGCGTGCACGCGAACGACGGCGACGGCATCGATCCGGTGATGCGGCGACTGCTGGCCGAGCGGGGCGTCGATGCGACGACCCATCGCTCGCGGCGGCTGTCGCGCCGGATCGTGCGCGACGCCGACCTGATTCTCGTCAGCGAGCGCGAACAGATCAAGGCCGTCGAAGCGGTCGATCCGTTCGCGCGCGGCAAGGTTCACCTGCTCGGCAAGTGGGAAGGGGCCGAGATCGCGGACCCGCACGGCGGCCCCGAGGCCGACTACCGCGAGAGCTACTCACTGATCGAACGTCTGGTTCAAGGATGGCTACAGAAACTATGCTGAAACGCCCGATGCGCCCGGTGGCGCTTGCCGTCGCGCTGACGACTTTCCTGTCAGCCTGTGCAACCGCGCCCGGCAACTACCTCGACTCGTCGAACCTGAAGGACGAAGGCCGGCAGGAAGCGGCCGAAACCTATCCGGTTCATTACATCGACGCCAAAGTGGTGATGGACCAGCTGCAGAAAGCGCAGGTCGATCATCCGCTGCCGCCCGGGCGCTATACCGATCCGTCGCAGTACACGTATCGCGTCGGCCCGCAGGACATCCTCGGCGTCACCGTGTGGGACCACCCGGAGCTGACGACGCCGCAGGGCCAGTCGTTCTCGAGCGGCGGCAACACGACGCAATCGGTCGCGGGCGCGCTGCAGCAGCCGTATACGACCGCGCTGCCGGGCCAGGCCGATCCGTACGGCCAGACGGTCGCCGCCGACGGCACGATCTTCTTCCCGTTCGTCGGCCGCATCCGCGTGGCGGGCAAGACGGTCGCGCAGATCCGCGACGAGATGGCGTCCAGCCTGTCGCGCTACGTGAAGAATCCGCAGCTCGACGTGCGCGTGCTGTCGTTCCGCAGCCAGAAGGTACAGGTGACGGGCGAGGTGAAGCAGCCGGGCCCGCTCGCGGTGAGCGACGTGCCGCTCACGCTCGTCGACGCGATCTCGCGCTCCGGCGGCTCGACCGCCGAGGCCGACCTGCAGCGCGTGCGCCTGACGCGCGACGGCAAGCTCTACACGCTCGACGCGAACGGCGTGCTCGATCGCGGCGAAGTGAAGCAGAACGTGATGCTGCAGCCGGGCGACATCGTCAACGTGCCGGACCGCAGCGACAGCCGCGTGTTCATCATGGGCGAGGTCAAGACGCCGGTCACGGTGCCGATGCTCAAGGGCAAGCTGACCATCGCCGATGCGCTGACCGCGGGCGGCGGGATTCTCGACACCGACGCGAACCCGCGCAAGATCTACGTGATGCGCGGGATGCGCGACAACCCGACGAAGCCCGAGGTGTACCGCCTCGACATGACGCAGCCCGATGCGCTGATGCTGTCGAGCCGCTTCCCGCTTCAACCGCTCGACGTCGTCTACGTCAGCACGGCCGGTTCGGTGCAGTTCAACCGTGTGCTGCAGCAGGTGCTGCCGACGATCCAGACGATCTTCTACATGCGGCAAATCACGCGCTGATAGCCCGCCGGGGCGGCGTCCGCCCCCCGGCACCACTCAAGCGGGAACGAATGGTGAACACGCAAGCGAAACACTCCTACGCGGACCTGACCGCGAAGACCGAGGAAGAGGACTTCGTTCTCGGCCAGTTGCTCCAGGTGATCATGGACGACATCTGGCTGCTGATCGGCATCGCGGTGACGGTCGTCGCGCTCGCCGGCCTCTACTGCTTCATCGCGAAGCCGGTCTACCAGGCGGACGTGCACGTGCGGGTCGAGGGCAACGACAACACGTCGCAGGCGCTCACGCAGACGCAGACGGGCGCGTCGATCAACAGCGGCCCGCAGCAGGCGCCGACCGACGCGGAAATCGAGATCATCAAGAGCCGCGGTGTCGTCACGCCGGTCGTCGAGCAGTTCAAGCTGAACTTCTCGGTCGCGCCGAAGACGCTGCCGGTGCTCGGCAGCCTCGCCGCGCGCCTCGCGACGCCCGGCGAGCCGTCGCGGCCGTGGCTCGGCCTGAAGTCGTATGCGTGGGGCGGCGAAGTCGCCGACGTCGACTCGATCAGCGTCGTGCCGGCGCTCGAAGGCAAGAAGCTGACGCTGACGGCCGGCCCGAACGGCACCTATTCGCTGGTCGACGAGAACGGCACGCGGCTGCTGGCGGGCCGTGTCGACGAAGCCGCGCAGGGCGGCGGCGTGACGCTGCTCGTGCGGAAGCTGGTCGCGCGCCCCGGCACGCAGTTCACGGTGGTGCGCTACAACGATCTCGACGCGATCAGCGGCTTCCAGGCCGGTATCCAGGTGAGCGAGCAGGGCAAGCAGACGGGCGTCGTGCAGATCTCGCTCGAAGGCAAGGACCCGGACCAGACCGCCGCGATCGCGAACGCGCTCGCGCAGTCGTACCTGAACCAGCACGTGGTCGCGAAGCAGGCGGAAGCGACCAAGATGCTCGACTTCCTGAAGGGCGAGGAGCCGCGCCTGAAGGCCGACCTCGAACGCGCGGAAGCCGCGCTCACGCAATACCAGCGCACGTCGGGCTCGATCAACGCGAGCGACGAGGCGAAGGTCTACCTCGAAGGCAGCGTGCAGTACGAACAGCAGATCGCCGCGCAGCGGCTGCAGCTCGCGTCGCTCGCGCAGCGCTTCACCGATTCGCATCCGATGGTGATCGCCGCGAAGCAGCAGCTCGCGGAGCTGCAGGGCGAGAAGGACAAGTTCAGCAACCGCTTCCGCAGCCTGCCGGCGACCGAGGTGAAGGCGGTCCAGCTCCAGCGCGACGCGAAGGTCGCCGAGGACATCTACGTGCTGCTGCTGAACCGCGTGCAGGAACTGTCGGTGCAGAAGGCCGGCACGGGCGGCAACATCCACCTGATCGATTCGGCGCTGCGTCCGGGCGCGCCGGTCAAGCCGAAGAAGGTGCTGATCCTGTCGGCCGCCGTGTTCCTCGGGCTGATCCTCGGCACGGGCGTCGTGTTCCTGCGCCGCAACCTGTTCCAGGGCATCGAGGACCCGGACCGCATCGAGCGCACGTTCAACCTGCCGCTGTACGGGCTGGTGCCGCAAAGCGCCGAGCAGGTGAAGCTCGACGCGGCGGCGGAGAAGGGCGGCAGCCGTGCGCGGCCGATCCTCGCGAGCCTGCGTCCGAAGGACCTGAGCGTCGAGAGCATGCGCAGCCTGCGCACCGCGATGCAGTTCGCGATGATGGACGCGAAGAACCGCGTGATCGTGCTGACCGGCCCGACGCCGGGCATCGGCAAGAGCTTCCTGACGGTCAACCTCGCGGTGCTGCTCGCGCATTCGGGCAAGCGCGTGCTGCTGATCGACGCCGACATGCGCCGCGGGATGCTCGACCGCTACTTCGGTCTCACCGTGCAGCCGGGCCTGTCCGAGCTGCTGAGCGATCAGTCGCCGCTCGAGGAAGCGATCCGCGAGACGCCGGTGCAGGGCCTGTCGTTCATCGCGGCCGGCACGCGCCCGCCGAATCCGTCGGAACTGCTGATGTCGACGCGCCTGCCGCAATACCTCGAAGGGCTCGGCAAGCGCTACGACGTCGTGCTGATCGATTCGCCGCCGGTGCTGGCGGTGACCGACGCGACCATCATCGGCCGCATGGCCGGCTCGACGTTCCTCGTGTTGCGCTCGGGCATGCATACCGAAGGCGAGATCGCCGACGCGATCAAGCGCCTGCGCACCGCGGGCGTCGATCTGGAGGGCGGGATCTTCAATGGCGTGCCGCCGAAGGCGCGCGGCTACGGCCGCGGCTATGCGGCCGTACACGAATACCTGAGCGCTTGACCGCATTTCACGACACCGGGCCGGCGCGAACGGCACCTGCCCGGCCGACTGGAGAATCCTTGATGAAAATTTCCGTGCTCGTTCCGACCTACCGGCGTCCCGCCGACCTCGCGCGCTGCCTGCTGGCGCTGCAGCGGCAGCAGCGGCTGCCCGACGAGGTGATCGTCGTCGCGCGCCCGGAGGACGACGCCACGCACGAACGGCTCGCCGATCCGGCGGTCGGCGGCGCGCTGCCGCTGCGCATCGTGCCGGTCGACGTGGGGGGGCAGGTCGCCGCGCTGAACAAGGGGCTCGACTCGGCGAACGGCGACATCGTCGCGATCACCGACGATGATGCGGCGCCGCGCCCCGACTGGCTTGCGCGCATCGAAGCCGTATTCCAGGCCGATCCGCGCGTGGGCGCGGTCGGCGGACGCGACTGGGTGCACGAGAAGGGCCGCCTGCTCGACGAATCGCGCGAGCTCGTCGGCCAGCTCACGCTGTCCGGCAAGATCATCGGCAATCATCACCTCGGCGTGGGCGGCGCGCGCGAAGTCGACATGCTCAAGGGCGCAAACATGAGCTATCGACGCGCGGCGATCGAACGGCTGCGCTTCGACACGCGGCTGCGCGGCGCCGGCGCGCAGATGCACAACGACATGGGCTTCAGCATGCACGTGCAGCGCGAAGGCTGGAAGCTCGTCTACGACCCGGCGATCGCGGTCGATCATTTTCCGGCCGAGCGCTTCGACGACGATCGGCGCGATGCCGCGTCGCTGAACGCGATCAGCAACGGCGCGCACAACCTGCACCTGATCCTGCGCGAGCATCTGTCGCCGCTCCGGCGCGAGATCGCGTGGTGGTGGTGGGCGCTGGTCGGCACGCGCGTCTACCCGGGCTTCGCGCACCTGCTGCTGGCGCTGCCGACCGCGCGGCGCGCCCGCGTGCTCGCGCACTGGCGCGCGGTGCGCCGCGGCGCCCGCGATGCGCGTCGCACCAACCTTGCCCCCCACCGTGCGGCGATGCCGCCGGTGACGTCTTGAACGGCCTGCGCGCACCGCGCGCGGCCACATCCGGAGGGCTCGCATGACCACGAAGGCTGCAACCCAAGTCCACGTCCATCTGTTCTATGGCGCCGATCCGCGTACCTACCGGAAGGGCGACGACATCGGCTGCCTGTACGGCTATCACCACGCCGAATCCGACGAATTCCGGTTGACCTATTCGCAGGACGTCGGCGAGAACCGCGTCGTGAGCGTCGCGCGCCGCGCGCTGAAGGCGGCGCTCGGCTTCGACATCGTGCATGCGTGGCGCAATCGCGCGGCGCTGCTCGCGACCGACGTGATCTGGACGCACACCGAGCAGGAGCATCTGGCCGCCGCGCTGATCCTCAAGCTCGCCGGCGCGCAGGGCAAGCGCCCGCTGCTGCTTGCGCAGAGCGTGTGGCTGTTCGACAAGTGGGGCAGTTTCGGCGGCCCGCGCCGCTGGCTGTACCGCAAGCTGCTCGCGCGCGCCGACGCGCTGACCACGCTCGCCCGCGACAACGCCGACCTGTGCCGACGCTATCTCGGGCGCGAAGCCGAATTCGTCTATTACGGGCTCAACACGCAGGATTTCCCGCCGGTCGAGCCGCGGCAATGGCAACCGAACCGGCCGCTGCGGATCGCGGCGATCGGCAACGACCGCGACCGCGACTGGCGCACGTTCCTCGCCGCGTTCGGCGGCGACGAACGCTACGAGGTGCGGCTCGCGACGCGCCGCCGCGTGCCGCGCGAATGGCATGCGCCGAACGTGAAGATCGGCCCGGCGTCGGGGCTCGCGAAGCAGCACGAGCTGTACGCGTGGGCCGACGTGATCGTCGTGCCGCTGCGGCCGAATTTCCATGCATCGGGCATCACGGTGATACTCGAGGCGGCGGCCGTCGGCAAGCCGATGATCGTATCCGACGTGGGCGGCCTGAGCGACTATTTCCCGCACGATACGGCCGCCTATGTGCCGGCGTTCGACGCGCAGGCGATGCGCCAGGCCGCCGACCGCTTTGTCGCCGACCCGGCGGCGGCGCTCGACTGCGCGCGGGCGGCCGCCGCCTGCCTGCGCGAACGCGACCTGACCACGCAGGCGTTCGCCGAGCAGCACGTGCGGATCACGCGCGACATGCTGCGCCGGCGCCGCACGCCCGCGCCGGCCGGCGTCGCGATGCCGCTCGCCGATTCGAGCGCGTCGTCGCAGTGAGCGCGGATCGATGAGTACGATTGCCGCCGAACGCGCGCCGTCGCGCGCCCGCAGCTGGTTCGCCGAGCCGAAGCACTGGGCCGGGCAGGCCGGGCTGTGGGCGTTGACCGCCGCGCTGATCGCCATCCACCAGGGCAAGGTGCTGACGCTCGCGTTCCCGGTGCTGGCCATCGGGGTCGGCATCTGGCTGTATTTCAAGAGCCCGGCACGCTACGTGGGCTTCATGTGGTGGGTGTGGTTCCTGAGCCCGGAAGTGCGGCGCCTGGCCGACTGGTCGAAGGGCGCGTTCACGCCGACGAGTTTGATCCAGGTCGCGCCGCTCGCGGTGACGATGATCGCCGGCCTGGGGCTCGTCAGGCATTACCGCGTGCTCGCGCAGCGGCGCGGGATTCCGGTGCTGCTGATCCTGTTCGGGCTCGTGTATGCGTACCTGGTCGGGATCGTGTCGAGCGGCGTGATGGCCGCGACCTACGACCTCGCGAACTGGCTGTACCCGATCCTGATCGGCTTTCACATCATGGTGAACGCGCGCAACTATCCGGAGTATCGCGACGTGCTGCTGTCCACCTTCATGTGGGGCATGCTCGTGATGGGCCTGTACGGCGTCGTGCAGTATTTCGTGATGCCGCAGTGGGACGTGCTGTGGATGGTCGGCTCGCAGATGGGCTCGCAGGGCGAGCCGGTGCCGTACGGCGTGCGTGTGTTCAGCACGATGAATTCGTCCGGGCCGTTCGCGTTCGCGATGATGGGGGCACTGGTATTCGTGCTGGTCGCGCCGCAGAAGATCCGCTGGTTCGCGGGCGCGGCCGGTTTCGTGTCGTTCGCGCTGTGTCTCGTGCGCTCGACCTGGGGCGGCTGGGTGATCGCGCTCGCGATCCAGCTCGTGCAATCGAGCAACCGCGTGCGGATGCGGATTCTGATCAGCGGCGTCGTGCTGGTCGGGCTGTGCGTGCCGCTGCTGACCGTCGGGCCGGTGGCCGACCGGCTCGGGGCGCGCCTGCAGTCGATCACGAACCTGAAGGACGACCGCAGCTACGACGACCGCAACAAGTTCTACGCGACCTTCGCGCAGACGGCGTTTACCGACGTCGCCGGCGAAGGGATGGGCGCGACCGGCGCGTCCACGAAGCTGTCGAGCGACAGCGGCGAACTCGGCAAGTACGGCAGCTTCGACAGCGGCGTGATGAACGTGCCGTTCGTGCTCGGCTGGCCCGGCACGCTGCTGTATCTCGCCGGCGTCGTGATGCTTTTCGGCCGCACGCTGCGCGCGGCGTTCAAGCTGCGCAAGGACAAGTTCGTCGGCGCGTGCCTGAGCCTGTGCCTGTCGACCTTCGCGATGCTCGTGTTCACGAACTCGCTGATCGGCACCGGCGGCCTGCTGATGTTCACAGCCATTTTTTCGATACTTGCCGCGGCGCACTGGCAGAAGGCGCAACGCCTGCTGGCCGCCGCGCGTTCACGGGGAGGCGACCATTGAGAATCGCGATCGTCACGCACGTCGTGCGACATAACGACGGGCAGGGCCGCGTCAATTACGAAATCGCGCGCGCGGCGCTGGCCGAGAACTACGAGGTCACGCTGGTCGCGTCGCACGTCGCGCCCGAACTGCTGGCCGACCCGCGCGTGCGCTGGGTGCCGGTGAAGGTCGGCGGCTTCTGGCCGTCGAATCTCGTCAAGCAGCAGGTGTTCGCGCTGAAGAGCGCGGCCTGGCTGCGCGCGCACCGCGGTGAATACGACGTACTGCACGTGAACGGCTTCATCTCGTGGATCAAGGCCGACGTCAATACCGCGCACTTCGTGCACGGCGGCTGGTTCAAGAGTCCGTACTATCCGTTCGGGCCCGCGAAGGGGCTGTGGTCGGCCTACCAGTACGTCTACACGCGCGTGAATACCGTGCTCGAGCGCTGGGCGTACAAGCGTTCGCGCGCGATCACCGCCGTGTCGCAAAAGGTGGCCGACGAGATCGCCGGGCTCGGCATCGACAGCCGCAAGATCAGCGTGATCTACAACGGTGTGGACGGCAGCGCATTCGCCGGCGCGCAGGCCGATCGCGCGGCGTTCAAGCTGCCGGACGACGCGTTCCTGCTGCTGTTCGTCGGCGACCTGCGCACGCCGCGCAAGAACCTCGGCACCGTGCTGAAGGCGCTGACGAAGCTGCCCGCCAACGTGCATCTGGCGGTGGCCGGCTATCTGCCCGGCAGCCCGTATCCGGAGGAGGCGCGCGCGCTCGGCATCGATTCGCGCGTGCATTTCCTCGGGCTCGTGAAGAACATGCCGACGCTGATGCGCTCGGTCGACGCGTATGTCTTTCCGTCGCGCTACGAAGCGATGAGCCTGTCGCTGCTGGAGGCGATGGCGGCCGGGCTGCCGGTCGTCACCGCGCGCACGGCGGGCGGCGCGGAAATCATCACGCGCGAATGCGGGATCGTGCTGGAGGACCCGGACGATCCGGCCGCGCTCGCGCAGGCGATCGGCGCGCTCGCGGCGTCGCGCGACACCTGCCGCGCGATGGGCGACGCGGCCCGCGAACTGATGACCCGTTTCGGCTGGGCGCACATGGGCGCCCAGTACGTCGCGCTTTACCGGCGCATCGGCCAACCCACGCAGCCGTCCGCCTTCGAGCGGGTCGAGCATGCAATCACGCAGGAGCAACCGTGATGTCCCACTCTTCCCGGCCGATCAAATCGTTGCAGATCGGCATGCACTGGTTTCCCGAACGCGCGGGCGGCCTCGACCGGATGTACTACTCGCTCGTCGGCGCGCTGCCCGGCGCGGGCGTCGAGGTGCGCGGGCTCGTGGCCGGCTCGCCGAAGGTCGCCGACGACACGGGCGGGGCGATCCAGGGTTTCGGTCCCGCGTCGGAGCCGCTCGCGCGCCGGATGCTCGCCGCGCGGCGAGCGTTGCGCGACGAGATCCGCAGCGCGCGGCCGGACGTGATTTCGTCGCACTTCGCGCTGTATACGTTCCCGGGCCTCGACGTGACGCGCGGGATTCCGCAGGTGTCGCACTTCCAGGGGCCGTGGGCCGACGAAAGCCAGGTCGAGGGCGCCGCGTCGCTCGGGCAGCGCGCGAAGCGCTATCTCGAGCAGGCGGTGTATACGCGCTCGTCGCGGCTGATCGTGCTGTCGCAGGCGTTCGGCCAGATCCTGACGAACCGGTACGGGATCGATCCGTCGCGCGTGCGCGTGATTCCCGGCTGCGTCGATACCGCGCAGTTCGACACGCCGCTCACGCCCGCCGAGGCGCGGCACAAGCTGCAACTGCCGCAGGACCGGCCGATCGTGCTGGCCGTGCGCCGACTCGTGCGGCGCATGGGGCTGGAGGACCTGATCGATGCGATCGGCATCGTCAAGCGCCGCCACCCGGACGTGCTGCTGCTGATCGCCGGCAAGGGCAAGATCGGCGAGGAACTGCAGCAGCGCATCGACGAAGCCGGGCTGCAGGACAACGTGAAGCTGCTCGGCTTCGTGCCCGATCACCATCTCGCGGCGCTGTACCGTGCGGCGACGGTCAGTGTCGTGCCGACGGTCGCGCTCGAGGGCTTTGGGCTGATCACGGTCGAATCGCTGGCGTCCGGCACGCCGGTGCTGGTCACGCCGGTCGGCGGGCTGCCGGAGGCGGTCGCCGGGTTGTCGAACGATCTCGTGCTGCCGTCGACGGGCGCGGATGCAATTGCCGAAGGGCTCGGCGGCGCGCTGTCGGGTGCGATCGCGCTGCCCGATGCGGCCGCATGCAAGCGTTATGCACGCGATCATTTCGACAATGCGGTGATCGCGCGGCGCGTGGCCGGCGTGTACGAAGAGGCGATCCAGGCGGCAGGTTGAACGTTCGCGGCGCGCACCGTGTGCGTCGAACCCCGGCGGGACCACAGCGGGACCGAAGCGGAACCGACATGCGCCGCGACGTTGCCGGCGCGCCCGCTTCCATGCCGCGGCGATGCCCCAAGCCGAACCGCAGCGGAACCGAAAGCCCGATCGGCGCGCGTGCGCGGCCGCTTCGCATGCCGGCCGCCAGCCGAGGGCGGGCCGGCGTTTCCCGTTCGATCCGCACAGCCGGCGCGCCTCATGCGCGCCGCAGCTGGCCCCACACGCCGAGCACGGCCACTCGCCCCCGCGCGGAGCACGGAGACCGCATGGCCGCGCGCCTCACGCGCGCCGCAGCGTCGCCACCCACACCCCGAGCGCGGCCACGCTCACCCCCGCGCCGAGCACGCAGACGCCGGTCCAGCCGGCGCGCGCATACATCATCGTCGCCGCGATCGCACCGAGCCCGCTGCCGGCCGAATAGAACAGCATGTAGCAGCCGACGAGGCGCGCATGCGCATCGGGCCGCGCGCCGAGAATCATGCTCTGGTTGACGACGTGCACGGCCTGCCCGCCGACGTCGAGCAGCACGATGCCGACGACCAGCCATGCAATCGACGTATTGCCGAACGCGAGCGGCAGCCACGCGCACGCGAGCAGCGCGAGTGCCGCGCCGGTCGTCGCCTCGCCGCGCCCGCGATCCGCGAGCCGGCCCGCGCGGGCCGCCGCCGCTGCACCCAGCGCGCCGACGAGGCCGAATGCGCCGATCTGCGTGTGCGACATCGCGTGCGGCGGCGCGCTCAGCGGCAGCACGAGCGCGCTCCAGAAGATGCTGAACGCCGCGAACATCAGCAGTGCGATCGCGCCGCGCACACGCAGCACGCGTTCGTCGCGCAGCAGCGACACCATCGAGCGCAGCAGCGCCGCGTAGCCGATGCGTGTGCGCGGTTCGCGCATATCGGGCAGCAGCCGCGACAGCACGACGAGCATCGCGATCGCGAGCGCACCCGACACGAGATAGACGGCCCGCCACCCCGCGATGTCGGTGACGACGCCCGCCAGCGAGCGCGCGGCCAATAGTCCGACCACGACGCCGCCTTGCGCGGCGCCCACCACGCGCCCGCGTTCGCCCGCACCGGCGAGGGCGGCCGAGCACGCGATCAGCCCTTGCGTCATCGCGGTGCCGAGCAGCCCGATCGCGACCATTCCGGCCAGCAGCGCGCCACGCGTCGGTGCAGTGGCCACGCCGATGCAGGCCGCGCTCAGCAGCACGAGCTGCACGGCGATCAGGCGCTTGCGGTTCAGCAGGTCGCCGAGCGGCACGACGAACAGCAGCGCGAGCGCGCAGCCGAGCTGCGTCGCGGTGATGACGCCGCCGACGGCGGCCTGCGACACGCCGAAATCCCGTGCGATCGAATCGAGCAGCGGCTGCGCGTAGTAGACGTTCGCGACGCTCGCCGCGCAGCAGACGGCCAGCAGCGCGACGCGTGCCGACGACAGGCGGCCGTCCTCGGCCGGATGGATCGCGTCGGTCGACGCGTTCGATGCAACGGTGCCGGAATGACAGGACGATTCCATGGTTCCTCGCGCAATGTAGTTGCAATTTGAAACTAGGTTGGAGTGTAGGGAAAGTAGTTTTAAAATGCAACTTGTTGGGTGGCGGGCCTGAGGCCCGCGCACGGATGGCCGGCATGCCCGCGAAGGCGGCCGGCACGATTGCGGAGAGAAAGATGGCCAGGCAGAAAAGTCTTGCGGATTCGCCGTGCCCGGTGGCGCGCGCGACCGATATCGTCGGCGATCGCTGGGCGTTGCTGATCGTGCGCGATGCATTCGACGGCGTGCGCCGCTTCGGCGATTTCCGCGCGAGTCTCGGCGTCGCGAGCAACATCCTGTCCGACCGGCTGAAGATGCTGGTGGACGCGGGCGTGTTCGACGTCGTGCCGGCGTCGGACGGCACCGCGTATCAGGAGTACGTGCTGACGAAAAAGGGCGAAGGGCTGTTTCCGGTCATCGTGATGCTGCGGCAGTGGGGCGAGGCCAACCTGTTCGCGCGCGGCGAGCGGCATTCGGTGCTGGTCGATCGCGGCACCGGGCGTGCGATCCGCAAGCTCGCGCTGCGGCACGACGACGGCCGGCCCGTGAAGGCGGCCGACACGGTCGTCAGGAAGGTCGACGACGAGGCGAGCGCGACACGGCGATGAGCATCAGGCGCGATGGCCCGACCGGCCAGCAGCTCCCGCGTTGTATCTGGGAAATACCTGTCTCGATCCCGATGCACCCGACACGCTGCACGGGCCGCATCCGCGCTTGCAGTTCATGGTGATTCAGGCGAGCCGCGGTGGGCACGTGAGCCACTTCGGGCGTAACGTCTTTCCATGGCGTCACCTGATCCAGCCCGACCCCGGCGACGCATGACCGCACGCGCTCAATCGTGCGCCGACAAGGTCTGACGCGACCGCGGCGCACCGCGATCCGCATCGGTCCGCACGCGGGTCGCGAGCAGCGCGGCCGCGACCAGCAGCGCGACCGACACGACGGTTTCGATCCGCAACCCGCTGACGACCTGCGCTGCACCGCCGCCGCCGGCGAGCGCACCGAACGCCGCGACGCCGATCGCGCCGCCGGCCTGCCGCGCGGTATTGAGCACGGCCGACGCGATGCCGGCCCGCTCGGGCGCGACCGAGGCGAGTACGGCCGTCGTCATCGCGGGCACCGCGAAGCCCATGCCCGACGGAATCAGCAGGAACGGCACCAGCAGCACGCCGAGCGGCGTCGCGGCATCGACGAAATGCAGCGACCCGTAGCCGAGCGCGGCGACGAGCGCGCCGGCCACCATCGGCACGCGCGGGCCGTGGCGGGCGACGACGCGTCCGCTCGCGAGATTCGACAGCAGGAAGCCGCCGGTGAGCGGCAGGAACGCGAGCCCGGCCTGCAACGCCGATTCGCCGCGTGCGCGTTGCAGGTACAGCGCGAGCACGAACACGGTGCCGTAGTACGTGAGGTTCACGCAGATCCCGAACAGCACGGCCGTGCTGAACGCAGGGTGGCGGAACAGCGACAGCGGCAGCATCGGCGTGGCCGTACGCGATTCGACCGCGACGAACGCGAGCGCGGCCAGCGCCGCCAGCACGAAACCGCTGGCCACGACGGGATGCGTGAAGCCGAGCGGCCGCCATTCGATCACGGCGCCGGTCAGCACGGTCAGCATCGCGATCGCGATGAACTGGCCGCGCGGATCGAGCGAACGGGTCGAGCGCGCCGGGGCAGCCTGCTCGCGGCGCGCCGGCACCCACGCGAACGTGGCGGCGAGCCCCGCCGCACACAGCGGCAGGTTCACGAGGAAGATGCCGCGCCAGCCCCACGCGGCGATCAGCAGGCCGCCGACGACCGGGCCGGCCGCGATCGCGAT
>NZ_BCPO01000159.1:0-94005 GCF_016586105.1 Burkholderia sp. E168m15 | reverse complement strand
TCGACCCGGCCGCCGTCCACCCGCTGACCGCACGGGCGCGCAGGCGCGGGTCATGCCGGCACGCGTCGTTGAGCAGCGCGAGCGAATTGGGCAGCATGGCCGCGGCGCCGACGCCTTGCAGCGCGCGGGCCGCGATCAGCATCGCGGGCGCGACGGCGGCGCCGCACGCGAGCGACGCGAACGCGAACAGCAGGAGGCCCGCGACATACAGGCGGCGTGTGCCGAAGCGGTCGCCGAGCGCGCCGGCCGACAGCATCAGCACCGCGAACGCGAGCGTGTACGCATCGACGACCCATTGCAGGCCGGCCACCGGCAGGTGCAGATCGGCGGCGAGATGCGCGAGTGCGATATTGACGATGGTCACGTCGAGCTGCGTGACGACGAACCCGATGCTGACGGTGGCGACGATGCGCGCCAGCGCGGGCGGGAAAGCGGGGGACGGTGTGGTCGTATCCATGCGTCCATCGTAGGCGGCGACGGACATTCGATGTTTCAGCGGGACGTGAAGCGTCGATACGCGGCCCGTGCGCGGCGATTAACATGGCAATGCGGCGGGCGCATGCCACCGCGCACATCGACTTTCGACAGGCCTGTCCGGATGACTCCCTCGAACCTGACGACGCGCGACGCGCAGATCGCCGATCACGCGGACATCGCACGGCTGATGCACCAGCTTGGCTACGATGCGACCCCCGAGATGATCCGCGACAAGCTGGCAACACTGCTGCCGAGCGCGGTCGACCGCATCCTGGTCGCGACGATCGCGCATCGCGTGGTCGGCTGCATCAGCCTGCATGCGCTTGCGCTATTTCACGCGCATGGCAATCTCGGGCGCATCACGAGTCTGGTCGTCGACGAAAGCTGTCGCGGGCAGGGTGTCGGCGGCGCGCTGATCGCAGCGGCGCACAGCTGGTTCGAGTCGGTGGGGTGCGTGAAACTGGAGGTGACGAGCGGCGACCATCGGCTCGATGCGCACCGCTTTTACGCGCGGTACGGCTTCATGCGGGACGGGCAGCGGCTGTCGAAGCGCGTCCGGCCGTGATGCCGGGGCGAGCGGCCGTCGCATCCGCCATCGCGGGAGAACCGGCGCCGCTTGACCGTTCAGTGCCGTTCGCCGCGCCAGCGTCCCGGCGCCACGCCGAAGCGCTTCGTGAACGCATGCGTGAACGTGCTCTGATCCGCGAAGCCGACGCTGCCCGCGATGTCGACGAGCGCATGCCGGCCGTCGGCGAGCAGCACGACGGCCGCGTCGAGCCGCAGCCGCTGCAGGTAGCGATGCGGCGTTTCGCCGAAGGCGTCGACGAACAGTTGATGAAACCGGCGCATCCCGTAGCCGCAGTGCGCGGCGAGATCGGCGATGCGCAGCGGGTCGGCGAGCCGCGCGCGCAGCCAGCGGTCGATGCGCGCGAAATCGAGGCCCGACGCGGGCGCGGCGATGCCCGCATCGTCGAGCAGTGCGTCGCACAGGCGTGCCGCGGCCTGCCACTGGAAACGGTGCGCGGCGGCCTGCCGTGCGTCGCCGTCCGGTGCATCGTGTTGCGCGGCCGCCGCCGCGACCTGCGCGACGAGCGACGTGAGCGCCGGGTCGATCGACACGGCGCGCGCATGGTCGAACAGTCGCTGAGGCACCGCGAGCGACGCGGCGGGCAGGTCGATCACGAGCTGGCGATTGTCGCCGAGGCCCGCGTAGTCGTGGCGCGCGCCGGCCGGAATCAGCCAGGCCGCGTGCCGGTCGATGCGACGGCCGATTCCGTCCACCGCCATCACCATCGCGCCGTCGACGCCGAGCACGACCTGGTGGAAGTCGTGCACGTCCGACGCTTCGCACGTGTCGTAGCGGCGCAGCGCGATGGCGGGGGAGGCGATGCGTTCCATCGGAAGGAAACGGCCGGATGCGGGGTCAGACGTCGAGCAGTTCGACTTCGAACACGAGCGTCGCATTCGGCGGAATCACGCCGCCTGCGCCGCGCGGGCCGTAGCCGAGTTGCGGCGGGATCGTCAGGCGACGCACGCCGCCGACCTTCATGCCCTGCACGCCTTCGTCCCAGCCCTTGATGACCATGCCGCCGCCGAGCACGAACGCGAACGGGTCGTTGCGATCCTTGCTCGAATCGAATTTCTGACCGTCGGTCAGCCAGCCCGTGTAGTGGACGCTGACGGTCTTGCCGGCTTGCGCTTCCGCGCCGGTGCCTTCGGTCAGGTCCTCGTACTTGAGGCCCGATTCGGTCGTGATGACGGACATGATTTCTCCTGAAAGAGGTTGCGTGAAACCGCTATTGTAGGCGAGCGCGCAACGGGCCGGCGCGCGTGGATTTCGTGCCGCCGTACGCGTGTCGGCAAGCGTGGCGGAGCGCCGCGCGCGGGATCGCCCGACACGCAATTGGAACGCGCGTTTGAATTTTTCGCGAGCCGCGGGCCCAAGGTTGCACCACGGCAGTGCGCTGCGCGTATGAATCGATGTGGCCGGCTCATGTACAGCCTGCTGCACGATCATTGCCCGATCTCGCGAAAGACCCGCCACACGGGGCTTGCGGGCCGATCGCCGGGCGCCGCACTGCATCCGGCACCTCGCCCTGACGCGCACTCCCGCGTTCGAATCCCGACCCGTCGGCGCGTCGTTCGAGCGCCGTTTTTTCCGCGTTGCCGACCGTGCCCTGTTTGGAAGCGCGCATCTACCGCGCGGCTTGCGTGTGCCGGCGCGTGCGGCCTATCTTTACATCTGTCGATGTCATGATTTTGGCGGCGCGCGCTGCGCCGCCCGGACTGGCGCCGGCCGCGTCGGACGATGCGCCGGGCCGTGCCGCAACAGGAGAACGATGCAATGAAGTCAGCCGCTTCCGCCACCGCAGCCGGGATCATGCCGGTGCGCCGCGACCTGCGCTTCGACCTGCCGGTCGAGCGCGCGAAGGACTGGCATGGCCTCGGGTCGCACGTGACCCATTTCTTCAACGCGCTGTCGCTGCTGTTTCCGGCCGGCGAGCGCTTCTTCATGGATTCGGTGCGCAACTATCGCGACCGGATCGACGATCCCGTGCTGAAGCAGCAGGTGCTCGGCTTCATCGGCCAGGAGGCGATGCACACGCGCGAGCACATCGAATACAACGAGCTGATGCAGGCGAACCGGCTGCCCGCGCGCAAGCTCGACCAGCGCGTGTGGACGGTGCTCGGCTACATGAAGCGCAAGCTGCCGCATTCGGTACAGCTCGCGCATACGGTGGCCGCCGAGCACTACACGGCGATGCTCGCCGACTGGCTGCTGCGCGACCCGACGCGCCTCGACGGTTCGGTCGAAGGCTACCGGCAGATGTGGATCTGGCACGCGCTGGAGGAAACCGAGCACAAGGCCGTGTCGTTCGACGTGTGGAATGCCGCGATGAAGCCGGGGCTCCGCCGTTACCTGATCCGCATCGGCGTGTATCTGCTGACGACGCTGACGTTCTGGCCGACCGTGTTCCTGATGCATGCGACGCTACTGTGGCGCGATCGCGGCGCCGGCCATCACGTGCGCGGCATGCTGCGGATGATCGCGTTCCTGTACGGGCCGCGCCGCGGGCTGTTTCCGCGCATCGCCGGCGAATGGCTGAGCTTTTTCCGGCCGGGCTTCCACCCGTGGGATCACGACAATCACCATCATCTCGCGCGGGTCGACGCACTGGCCGCCACCTATGGCGAACACGGCGGCACGCCGGCCGGCCGCGGTCGCGCGAACGCACCGGCGCCGCTCGCATCGGGCCGCTGACCCGGCCGTCCCTCGCCCCACCCACTCGGCGGGGCGCCGCGCATGTTGCGTGCGTGCATCAGCCCGCTTCTTCCGACGATTGACGAAAATCAACCGGAACCGGTTGCACGGGCGCCCGCGTGCCCGGCCGACCGGTTGCGCGCGCATGCGCCGCCGCCGCTGGTCATGCGTGCGCCGCGTCGTTCGCCATCGCCGTGCGCCAGTACCGGCGCGGCTTTGCGCGCTCGGCGCCGGTCCTCGCCGGTCGCGCACGGCGCCCGCCACCGGGATAACACCCATCTAGCCGCGGGCCTGCCGCATCGATATACCGTTCATGGCAACGTCGACCTCCGGCGCGATTCATGCGAAGGGGGATTTTATTCGGACGGAAATACGGCCAATATGTCGGTTCGATCGTGTCCGTCGTACGCGGCGGCGAGCCGGCGCGCGATACCAACGCCAAGCGGGGAACAACGATGGTTGCAAGGTCACCCGACGCAAACGGGCCGGCGGCGCCCGAGATGACGGACGTGTCCGTCACCGCTCCCGAGGCCGGCCGCAAGCTGTTCGTGATCATGCGCACGCCGGACGAGCCGTTGCTGGCGCAACTGCGCGGGCTCGGCTGGGAGATCACGGTCGCGAAGACGGCCGGCGCCGCGCAGAACATGACCTGCGGCGTGAGCGTGGCCGCCGGGCTGGTCGATTTCACCGGGTTCACGTCGCGCGACTATCCCGCGCTGAAGATGTGCCTGAGCCAGCCGGCGATCGGCTGGATTTCCATCGCGCAGGCCGGCATCACGATCGGCCCCGCCGTGCGCGAGCTGATCCGTAGCTATTGCTTCGATTACGTGACGCTGCCGCTGCCGTACGAATGGATTTCGCACGTGCTCGGCCATGCGCGCGGGATGGCCGCGCTCGATCGCGTCGATGGCGCCGCCTATGCGGCGTCGATCGGCGAACACGGGATGATCGGCAACTGCGAGGCGATGCAGCAGCTGTTCAGCACGATCCGCAAGGTCGCGAAGACCGACGCGAGCGTGTTCATCTCGGGCGAGTCGGGCACCGGCAAGGAGCTGACGGCGCTCGCGATTCACGAGCGCTCCGGCCGCGGCAAGGGGCCGTTCGTCGCGATCAATTGCGGCGCGATTCCGCATCACCTGCTGCAGTCGGAACTGTTCGGCTATGAACGCGGCGCGTTCACCGGCGCGAACCAGCGGCGCGCGGGCCGGATCGAATCGGCGAACGGCGGCACGCTGTTTCTCGACGAGATCGGCGACATGCCGGTCGAAAGCCAGGCGAGCCTGCTGCGCTTCCTGCAGGAGGGCAAGATCGAACGGCTCGGCGGCCAGGAATCGATCGTGGTCGACGTGCGGATCATCTCGGCCACGCACGTCGATCTCGACGGCGCGGTCGAGGCCGGGCGCTTCCGCGCGGATCTCTATCACCGGCTGTGCGTGCTGCGCATCCACGAGCCGCCGCTGCGCGCGCGCGGCAAGGACATCGACATCCTCGCGCACTACGTGCTGCAGAAATTCAAGGCCGACAGCGGCCGCAAGATCAGCGGCTTCACGTCGGCCGCGCTCGACGCGATGCGGCGCTACGAGTGGCCCGGCAACGTGCGCGAACTGATCAACCGCGTGCGGCGTGCGATCGTGATGGCCGAGAGCCGGCTGCTGACGCCGCACGATCTCGGACTCGATACGCCCGGCGAAACCGAACCGGTGACGCTCGAGCAGGCGCGGGCGCTGGCCGAGCGCACCGCGATCGAGAACGCGCTACTGCGCAACGACCACCGGATCAACAAGGCCGCCGCCGAACTCGGCATTTCACGCGTGACGCTCTACCGGATGATGATCGAGCACGGGCTGAACGATCACGACAACAACGGCGGCAACGGCGGGAATGGCGACAGCGGCGGGCACGACGGCGCGCCGTCGGGCGACGCGGGGCATCAGCGCGTCGGCTGAGCGGCGGGTGCGAGGCGTGTGATGCGTGCGGACCGCTTCAGCGATAGGTCCACAGCCGGTGCAGCACGAACGTGACGGGCGGCACGCACAGCACGACCGCGACGATGCTCCACGCGCGCGCGAGCCCGAGCGCGTCGGTGCCGTGCGCCAGCAGCATCGTCACGGCCAGGCCGGCCATCGCGACCGCGAGAAAGCGCACGAAGTTGCCCCACGTCACCGGCGACGAAAAACTCCACAGCGTGTTGGCGAGATACGAGAACGCGGTCGAGCAGACGAACGCGGTCGCGTTCGCGATGACGGGCGTCGCGTCGAACAGCGCGAACATCGCGGCGGCGATCAGCGCATGCAGCGCGGTCGAGCCGACACCGGACACGCCGAAGCGGATCAGCCTGGCGCGCTCGGCGGCATGGAAGGTACGGATCATCGTGGGCGGTGGTTTGCGTGAAGTCGCGTGAGATCGCGTGAAGCGGTGTCGCAGTATAGCCATGCGATCGGCGGCCGCGTCCAGCGTCCGGCAGCGACGTGCGGTGCGCGTTGCCGCCAGCGCCGGCATGTAAAGCGCATGAAACATTTCGTGTGGATCGCCGGGCGGATTGCCGCGACGAAACGGGTCGTTCGGCCATCCCGCCGCCGGTAAAAATTCCGCGCTCCATTGTTCAGCCTTATTCCGCAAGGCCCCGCCGTCGCAGGGCCGGCGCCCGCCGTTGCGCCGACGTTTCAGTTTCGTAACTTCCTGCATGCCACGCCCGTTCCGGCCGCCAGCCGGCCCGGCCGCCGCCTTGTCCGGCCGGGCTCGCGTCGCGCTGGCCCGGTCCTTGCAAAGAGAGACGTGCGAGAGTCGACGACGCGAGGTCCTCCGGTCAGGCAGCGAAAGCTTTCCGTACCGGCCAGGACGCGGTCCGCGGGGATGCGGCGGTCGGGCGCGGTGCAGCAGCCGCGTCACGGCGAGCACGGAACGTCGTCGGCTGATCGCCGGAGCATCGGCATCGTCCGGTTGCCGGAACCAACATCAGACAGCAAACGGGGTAGAAAAATGATCGATCATCACACGCCGCGGTCCGCAGGCCGCGATCGCAGTGATTCGGGACATCGCCGTTCGAGCATCGCGCTTGCAGCGGACCGGCATGCCTCGACAGGCCATCTCTCCGCGCCCGGTGCGAGGCGGATCCGGCTGGTTGCCGGTCATCCGCGCCGGGTCGGCACTTTCCTGCACGCGAACCCGATCCGCATGGGCATGTGCGCACGGGCGCCCGTGCCGCGCCGCCCGGTTTTCGCCTATTGAATCGATCCGCACGACGTCCGTTCGCGTCGCATGTCGTTGCCGCGAAGGATCGATATGCAATCCGAACGATGACGCGAAGCGTCGTGCCGCGCGCTGCGGACGACGCAAGAAACAGGCATTCGATGAAACGGCGAACCACGCGCCGCCGTTGCCATCCGGTTGAAGGGGAGGGGCGGTCGGACGCGCGCGACGGAAGCAGTCATCCGTACGCGCGCGACGCCGTTTTTCAACCGCCGTAGATGTCGAAGTCGAAGTACTTCGATGCGAGCCGCTTGTAGGTGCCGTCCTTGACCATGTCGTGGATCGCGCGGTCGATCTTCGCCTTCAGGTCGGTGTCCTCCTGGCGCAAACCGATGCCGGCGCCGATGCCGAGCACCTTTTCGTCGACGAGCTCGGGCCCGACGAACGTGTAGTTCGCGCCGCGCGGCGATTTCAGGAACCCGATCGCGGCCTGCACTTCATCCTGGAGGGCCGCGTCGAGGCGGCCGGCGATCAGGTCGGCATACACGCCGTCCTGGTTCTGGTACGACACGACGTTCGCGCCTTGCTTGCCCCAGTACGCCTTCGCATACGTTTCCTGCGTCGTGCCCTGCTCGACGCCGATCGATTTGCCCTTCAGCGATGCGGCGGTCGGCAGCAGCGACGAGCCCTTCTTCACGACGAGCCGCGTCGGCTGGTTGTAGATCTTCGTCGTGAAGCCGATCTGCTGCGCGCGCTGCGGCGTGATCGACATCGACGACAGCACCGCGTCGAACTTCTTCGCCTTCAGCGCCGGAATCATCCCGTCGAAATCGTTCTCGAGCCACACGCATTTGGCCTTCAGGCGCGCGCAGATCTCGTTGCCGAGGTCGATGTCGAAGCCGACGAGCTTGCCGTCCGGCGCCTTCGATTCGAACGGCGCGTAGCTGGCGTCGGTGCCGAAGCGGATCGTGGTCCAGTCCTTCGCGACGGCGGGGCCTGCGGATACCGCGAGCAGGGCGATCGAAACAGCGGCAATCAGTCTCTTCATGGTGCGTTCCTTGGCATGGTGCATCCGGTTTCCGTGCGACATGGTCTCCACGGACACGACCCGCGCCGTGACGCGGTGTCCGCCCGGCCATTAAGGCAGAAAATAAAATAAGAGTCCAGAATGGACAAAAAATATCGATTTGTCGGACGGGCTTGACGATCGTTGGGTGCGACCCTTGCAAAAATACGAGAATGGACTAATCTTGTTAGTAAATTCGTTTCGAGACTAACCGTCATGTCACAGCCCGCCTATGAATCGCATTCCGCCTTGCCGCACGCTTCGGTCGCGCAGATGTCGGCGGCCGGCCTGCGTGCGTTTTTCAACATCGCGCGCGACTGGGAACTGACGATCGACGAGCAGATCGTGCTGCTCGGGTCGCCCGGCCGCTCGACGTTCTTCAAGTGGAAGGCCGCGCCGGAATCGGCGCGCCTGCCGCGCGATACGCTCGAGCGGCTGTCGCTCTTGCTCGGTATCTACAAGGGCTTGCAGATCCTGCTGCCGCAGCCCGCTGCGGCCGATGCTTGGGTCAAGCGGCCCAACGATGCGGCGCCGTTCGGCGGCAAGCGCGCGCTCGACCGGATGCTGGCCGGCAACGTCGGCGACCTGGTGGCCGTGCGGCAATATCTCGATGCGATGCGGGGTGGCTGGGCGTGACGACACCGATCGAAGTCACCCGGTGGCCCACGACCACCGTCGACTGGGCGCCCGCCTATCGCGTGATTCCCACCCGTTTTCCGGCCATCAACCTGTTCGACCGCGTCGCGTCGGCGGACGATTTCGACGCGCTCTACGCGCTCGAATCGCTGACCAACGACCGCATCCGCAACGAAGTCGGCACGCTCGAGCTCGTGCCGCCCGCCGAGCGCCGCTACGGGCAGGGCTGGGGGCCGATCATGGCCGCGTTCACGCACCTGAATCCGCTGGGTAGCCGCTTTTCGGACGGCAGCTACGGCGTGTTCTACTGCACGCGCTCGCGCGATACGGCGATCGCGGAAACGCGCTATCACAGCGGGCTGTTCCTCGCCGCGACCAAGGAGCCGCCGATGCGCCAGCAGATGCGGCTCTATACCGTGCTCGCGCACGGCGACGTTGCCGACGTGCGCACGTGGCCGCAGCGCGATCCCGCGTTGCTGGACCCGGTCGACTACAGCGCGGGGCAGGCATTCGGCCGCGCGGTGCGCCAGGCGGGCGGCGCGGGGATCGTCTATCCGTCGGTGCGCGACCCGCGCGGCGAATGTCTCGCCGCATTCCGCACGACGCTGCTGCGCGACTGCCAGCATGCGGCCTATCTCGAATACAACTGGAACGGCTCGGCCGTCGATGCGGTGTTCGAACTGAATCAGGTCGGCTAGCGTTTGCTTGGCCGGGCGCGGCGGGCGTTGCATTGCGCGGAGCGGACACCGACCGGCCCGTCACGGCAGCGGCCAGTCGCCCGCGTGGCGTTCGCGCGCCTCGGCCTGCGTCATCGACCACGTGCGGCCGGTGCGCGGCTCGGCGAGCGTGAGGCGCCCGGCCGGCGCGAACGCACCCGTGTCGATGAACCATTGCGCGCCGATCCGTTGCGGTTCACGCACCGGCGTGTGCCCCGTGCAGGTCAGCGACAGTCCGGCCTGCCGCGCCGGATCGGCGAGCCCCTGGATCAGATCGCGGCCCCAGATCAGCCGCTCGCGCACGTCGTGCGGATAGCTGCCGGTATCGAGCTCCGCATCCGAGCCGAAGAATTCCGCATGCAGCACGTTGAAGCGCGCCGGGCCGTCGCCGATCACGCGCACGAGCGGCAGCGCGTCAACGCGTGCCGCATGCGCGTGCAGCCGTTCCGGCGGCAGGTCGGCGCCCCAGTCGCCGCCGATCCCGCGCCACGCGTCGGGCGGCAGCTTGCCGCGTGCGACGAGGCTCAGCACTTCCTCGTGATTGCCTCGCACGACGTGGCACCACGGCCGGTCGAGCAGGTCCAGCGCGGTTTCGGAGGCCGGGCCGCGGTCCACGAGATCGCCGACCGAGAACAGCCGGTCGCGGGCCGGATCGAAGCGGACGTCGTGCAGCAGCGCGCGCAGCACGTCCACGCAGCCGTGCAGGTCGCCGACGACGAAGTCGCGGCCGGCCGGGTTCGCGGGATGGCGGCAGAGCAGGGCGGTGGCGGTCATCCCCTTATCTTAGGCGCTCGTGCCCATCGCCACGTCACGACGGAATGGCGATAATCGGGGCGCGTTACCCGCCGGCGCGGCGGCTTTCCCGCGCACCGGCCGAACCCTTTCCATCCGCTTTCGGAATCACACGATGACGCTTTATCCGCAGGTATTACGCAACCGGCCGCGCATGGTCGCGGCGTTCGTCGCCGGCGTGCTGTGCGCGGTGCTGCTGCCGTTTCCGCTGCGCCCGACCGCGCGGGCGCTGATCGGCTGGGATTGCGCGGTCTGGCTGTACCTCGTGCTGATGTGGGTGCGCATGGTGACCGCGCATCATCACAAGGTGCGCGAAGTCGCGGTCCGCGAGGACGAAAACGCGACGACCGTGCTGACCGTCGTGTGCCTCGCGACCGTCGCGAGCGTGGCGGCGATCGCGATCGAACTCGCGACCGCCAAGAGCGTCGGCTTCAGCGCGGGGCTCAGCCACTACGCGATCACGGGCGCGACGCTGTTCGGCGCGTGGTTCCTGATCCCGACGATCTTCACGCTGCACTATGCGCGGCTCTATTACGGCTCGCCGAGCAACGATCGCGCGCTCCGTTTCCCCGACCGGAACCCGGAGCCCGATTACTGGGATTTCCTGTATTTCGCGTTCACGCTCGCGGTCGCGTCGCAGACGGCCGACGTGTCGCTCGCGAACCGCTCCGCGCGGCGCTCGGTGCTCGCGCAGTCGATCCTGTCGTTCTACTTCAACATGGCCGTGCTCGGCTTGTCGATCAACGTCGCGGCGGGGCTGCTGAGCTGACGCCGGTTACTTGAGCAGGTCGTACCGGCCGCCGCGCTCCAGCGCGCGCTGGTACGCGGGCCGCGCATGGATCGTGTCGAGAAAGCGCGCGATCGCCGGATACCGGCTGCCACCGCCGCGCGCGGTCGCGGCTTCGAGCGGAAAGCTCATCTGGATGTCGGCCGCGCTGAAGCCGTCGCCGACGAACCAGCCGCTGCGCGCCAGCGCACCGTCGACGTGGCCGAGATGCAGGTCGATCTGCGGATCGACGAAACCCGACTGCAGCGTCGCGGCGATCTTGCGTGCGATCGGCCGCGCGAAGAACGGCATCGGCGCATGCGCGATCCGCAGCGCGACGAGCTTGAGCAGCAGCGGCGGCATCGCCGACCCTTCCGCGTAGTGCAGCCAGTACGTGTAGTCGTGCCGCTCGGGCGAGCCGGGCGGCGGCGCGAGGCGCCCGTTGCCGTAGCGTTCGACCAGGTATTCGATGATCGCGCCCGATTCGGCGAAGGTGCGGCCGTCGTCGGTCACGACAGGCGACTTGCCGAGCGGATGGATCGCGCGCAATTCGGCCGGCGCGAGCATCGTTTTCGGATCGCGTTCGTAGCGCACGATCTCGTACGGCACATCCAGTTCTTCGAGCAGCCAGAGCACGCGCTGCGAACGCGAGTTGTTCAGGTGATGGACGGTGAGCATGTCGAGGCCGGAAGGGGGCGGGAACGCCATCATACCGAGCGCGCGCGGCGCATTCGCGAATCGTGTGGTGCGCGCCGTGGCGGGCCGCTTCGAATCGTCAAGCGCGCCGCACCGCGATCCACGCGCCCCAGAACAGGCTCGCGAAAAAACGCAGCGGCGCATCGAAGCCCGCGTCGCGCAGCAGCGCGAACACGGCTTCCTCGGACGCGGGCGGATCGGCGCCCTGCAGGATCTTCGCGAGTTGCGCGCGCACGGCGTCGGACGTGGCGCCCTTCATGCGCCAGCGCTGCTGCCAGGCGTCGAGCAGGCGCGGGTGGTCCGCGTAGCGGCGATGGTTGCCGGCGAGCACGAGCGGCGCGCCGGGCTTCAGTCGCCGCGCGATCGCATGCAGCAGCGCGGCTTTCGCGTCGTCGCCCGGCACGTGATGCAGCACGCCGATCAGCGTCGCGCCGTCGAACGCGGGCGCATCGGGCAACGCGTCGACGCCATCCTCGACGAACGCGGTACGCGCGCCGAAACCCGCGGCTTCGACATTCGAGCGCGCGAGCGCGAGCATCGGCGCGGACGGGTCGACGGCCGTGAATTGCCAGCCCGGTTCGAGCGCGGCTGCTACGCAGATTTCCTGCCCCGTGCCGCCCGCGCCGGCCACGAGAATCCGGGCATCGGTCGCACCGATCGCCGACGCGAGCATGCAGGCGGCGAGTTCGTGACAGGCATCGTAGCCGGCGAGCGCGATGCGCGATTGTTCGGCGTATTCGTGCGCGCGTGACGGATCGAATTTCGCGGCGCTGGCGGGAAGCGACATGGCGGGTTCCTTTTGACGGGAGCGGACGACGTGTCCGCGAGCATGACGCGCAGCGTATGTGCGCGCGGCCGGCGCAACAAGACGGGCAATCATTCCGGTATGCCGACTACCCGACTCGCGGGCGCATGCCGCTTCGTTTCCGGCGGCGGTTTCCCGGGGTCGATTCGCATTTAAAAATGTCTGACCACACCGCATCGCGGTGGCGAATCCGGCGCATACTCGTTTCTCTCCCCCCGCCTGGCCGTCGCATGCCGGGCCCCGATGCGCTGCGCCAGTGGCGCGGCCATGCCGCTCGGTACGCACGAGGAGCGCATGATGTCCGATTGTCCGCATGATCCGTACGCGCAGCACTACATCCATTGTTTGCCGTTTGGCGCGCAGCCCTGCGGCGCGCTCAGCACGACGCCGCGCACGCATTTCCGCGTGTGGGCGCCCGGCAGCACCCACGTCCAGCTCGAACTGAATACCGGCTACGGCCCGATGCTGGTGCCGATGACGAGCGCCGGCCCGAACTGGTTCGAAGTGTTCGTCGACTGCGGCGCGGGCGCACGTTACCGCTATCGTCTCGACGATACCGTGTCGATTCCCGATCCCGCGTCGCGTTCGCAACCCGAGGGGCTCAACGGGCCGAGCGAGGTCGTCGATCCGCGCGCGTTCACGTGGCGCAATACGTTCTGGCACGGGCGCGCATGGGAGGACGTCGCGCTCTACGCGATCCGCCCGCACGCGGTGGGCGGCTTCGACGCCGTGCGCCGCCGCCTGCCGCAGCTCGCGCGCCTCGGTGTGACCGCGCTGGAGCTGCTCGCGTCGCCGCACGACAGCCTGCCGTTCGCGCCGCTCGCGGCCGAAGGCGGCCCCGACGAGCTGAAGGCGCTGATCGACGCCGCGCACGGCTACGGTCTCGCGGTGCTGCTGGAGCTCGACTACGCGCGCTTCGGCAGCGGCACCGACGCGCTGCGCCACTATGCGGGGCCGTTCTTCCATACGCGCGACGATCCGCTGCAGGCCGCGCCGCTCGCGCTCGATCATCCGGAAGTCTGCGATTTCTTCTGCGACAACGCGCTGTACTGGATCGATGAATACCGTTGCGACGGGCTGCGCCTGCGCGAAGCCGACCGGATCGGCGTGTCGTGGCTGCGCGAGATCGCGGATCGCGTGCGCGCCGCCGTGCCGGCCGACCGGCTGATCCACCTCGTGCTCGGCAGCGAGCGGCATCCGGCGCATCTGGCCGATACCCATTTCGACGCGCAGTGGAACGGCTGCGGCGAACGTGCGCTGCACCGGCTCACGGGGCGTGACCCGTCGGCGCATGAAGGCATTTCCGCGCACCAGTCGATCCACACGCTCGCCCGCGCGCTGACCGCGGCCGGCGCGGCGTACCAGCCGGCCGCGTCGTCTGACGGGATGGGCGCCGACGGTGGACTGTCGCTGACGTCGCTCGTGCTGTCCGATGGCGCATGGCGCGACGGCGGCCCCGGCGATCCCGGGCAGGCGGCCGGTCTGGCCGCGCTCGCGCTGTCGCTGCTCACGCCGCAGATCCCGCTGATCTTCGACGAGACTGCGCGCGACATCGATCGCGCGCATTTCGTGCAGTCGGCGCTCGCGGTGCGCGCGAAGCTGATCGCGCCGCGGCTGTCCGATTGCCGGCCGCAGGCAGCCCATGCGCTGAAGGCGGACGGCGACGGCGATGCCGACGCGCTGTGCGCGTCATGGCGGCTCGCCGACGACGAGACGTTGACGATCGCGTTGAACCTGTCGCCGGATGCGGTGCCGTTCGATGCACCGGGCGGGCGGGTGGTGTTCGAGACGCCGGCGCGCGCTCGCGACCGGGTCGATGAAGGGGAATTGCCGCCGTATTCGCTCGTCGCGTGGCTGACCGGCGACGTCAATCGCTACGCGCTGACGCACGACGTGCGTCGCCTCGACGACGGTTCGTGGCGCGGCATGCGTCCGAACCTGAACGCATGAGCCGGTGAACGCGTGAAGCAGTGCGGCCGGCCGCGGTCGTACGCAGCCGGCCGCCTGCCGGAAAGCACCGAATTACCAGAACCCGCGTATGCCCGCGATGCCGTACGCGCCGTGGCGGCGCGCGTCGTCGAGATGCGCGCGCGTCATGCCGCCGAGCGCGAACACGGGCATCGCGGCCTGTGCGGCCAGCGCGTCGAATCGCGCCCAGCCGAGCGCCGGCGCGCCGGGGTGGCTGAGCGTCGGCAGCACCGGCGACAGCGTGACGAAATCCGCGCCGGCGCGCGCGGCCAGCAGCAGGTCGTCTTGCGTGTGGCACGCGGCGGACACCCATCGAGCAGCCGGCAGCGGCCGTTGCGCGGCGGCGCGCAATGCGGTGCCGTCGAGATGCCAGCCGGCGCCGTCGAGCCGCATCACGCCGGCTGCATCGATCGGGCCGTTCAGCATCAGGTGCGCGCCGGCCGCGGCGCAGCGCGCGAGCGCCGCGGCGGCCAGCGACGCGAACGCGGCCGCGTCGAGCGATTTCACGCGTAGTTGCACGAGCGTTTCGCCGCGTGCGAGCACGGCCGACAGGCGGTCGAGGAACGCCGCCCGATCAGCTGCCGACGCGGACGCCGGTTCCGGCGTGATCACGCAGCAGCGCGGCAGCGGCGCGTTCATCGTGCGATGCGGCGCCGGGCCGTCATTCGTCGGCCTCTTTCACGATCTTCGGATAGACGCGCACGAGCACGATGCGCGGCCCGTTCATCTTCTTCACGACGACGTCGAAGCGGTCGAACGACACGCGCTGCCCTTCGGTCGGCAGGTCGCTCAACGCCTGGATCACGAGGCCGCCGACCGATTCCGCGCGGCCTTCGTCGATGTCGATGCCGAGCGCCTGCTCGAGCGACACGACGGGCAGGCTGCCCTTGCCCATCAGCGTGCCGTCGTCGAGGCGGCTCCAGTCGGCGTCGCCTTGGCGGAATTCGTCGTGGATCTGGCCGACCAGCGCGCCGAGCAGGTTGTCGAGCGTCAGGAAGCCGATCGGCTTCTCGCCCTTGTTGCCGACCAGCGCGAAGTGCGGGGCGCCCTTGCGGAAGCGGCGGAACAGCTCCAGCGCCGGCGTATCGGGCTTCACGTACTGGACCGGGCGCACGTAGTCGGAGAGATCCTCGAGCGCGGCGCCCGCGTGACGCGCGAGCAGCAGGTCCTTCAGGTGGATCAGCCCGCTCACCTGTTCGCGCGACGCATCCTCGAACAGCGGATAGCGGCTGAAGCGGTGCCGCGCGACGATCTCCATGTTGTCGGGCAGCGGCAGGTCGCGCCGCAGGCCGATCATTTCATGGGCCGGCCGCATCAGGTCCGACACGGTCATCGACGAAAAATCGAGCGAATGCGCGAGCGTGTTCCACTCGTCGTTGGTGTACGTGCCGCGCGCTGGCTGGGCCGCATTGCCGGCCGCGCTGCGGCGGCTGCGCAGGATCAGCTTCAGCTCGTCGGTTGAATAGTGCGCATCGCCGCCGTGGTCGGCCGACAGCCCTGCGAGCCGCAGCACTGCGTTGGCGCTGGTGTTGAGCACCCAGATCGCCGGATACATCGCCCAGTAGAACGCGTAGAGCGGCAGCGCGACCCACAGGCCGACCTTCTCCGGCTGACGGATCGCCATCGACTTCGGCGCCAGTTCGCCGACGACGATGTGCAGGAACGAGATCAGCGAGAACGCGAACACGAGCGAGATCAGGTGCACGACGCGCTCGGAGTGGACGCCGATCAGGTCGAGCAGCGGGCCGAGCAGTTGCGCGAACGCCGGTTCGCCGACCCAGCCGAGGCCGAGCGATGCGAGCGTGATGCCGAGCTGGCACGCGGAAAGATACGCGTCGAGCCGGCCGTGCACGATGCCGAGGATGCGCCCGCGCAGGCCGTGCTTGCGGGCGAGGGTCTTGACGCGCGTCGCGCGGAGTTTGACGAGGCCGAATTCGGCCGCAACGAAGAACCCGTTCAGGGCCACCAGGAACAACGCGCCGATGAGCGCGAAGATCTGTAACAAAGAATCGCTCCGGTTATGACAGGCCCACCAGTATAGAGCCAGAAAGGAATTTGTAATGCGTCGGGCGACCGCTTGCTTACACCGGCGCCTCGCAGGGAATCGAGAAGGTGAGGGTGGCGGCCGCGCCGTCGGCGAACACGTCGTGCGCGAACGTGCCGCCGTGCGCGAGGGCCACGCGCTGGCATAGCGCGAGCGTCCATGCGCTGCGTTTCGCATCGCGCTCGTGCAGCATCTCGCGCCGCGCGAACGATTCGAACGCATGCGGCTGCGTGGGGTCCACCAGCACGCCGGCATTCACGGTGCAGGTGGCGCGCGCGGTGAACTGCGCGCCGTCGCGCGTGCAGGCGAACGCGACCCGGCTGCCCGCGGCGCTGGCTTCGACGGCCGTCGTCAGCAGGGTCCACAGCGCCTGTGCGACGCGTTCGCGATCGACGGTGAGCGACGGCTCGCCGTCCGGCAGCGTCGTGTCGAGCGCGACCTGGCGTGCGTCGGCGAGCGCGAACCGGACGAGCGCGATTGTTTCGTCGAGCAGCGCGCGCAGCGCGAACGGCTGCGGCGCGAGCACGAGCGTGCGCGTTTCCGCGCGCGGCGCGTCGAGCACGCCATCGATCAGCGCGACCTGCTGGTCGATGCCCGTGCGGATGCCCGCAAGCGCGCGCTGGAGATTGGGATCGGCATTGGCGAGCTGGCGCTCGAGCACGTAGGCCCAGCTGTGCATCGCATTCAGCGGGCTGCGCAGGTCGTGCGACGCGGTGGAGAGGGCCTGGTCGCGCAGGAACAGCGCCGCCTGGGCGGCGTAGTGCGCTGCGCGTTCGCGCAGCAGGTCGGCGGCGGGATCGACGGAAGTGGACGTCACGGAGCTGGCCTGTCGGAAGCGGTTGGCGTGGAAGTCACGCGAATCGCCATTATAGGGACGGTGGGTGTCACGCCGGCAGCGCGTCCTCGTCCTTTTTCCGCGCGTCGCCGTTCGGCAGCAACTGGCACGCGAGCAGGCCGGCCAGCATCAGCGCGCAGCCGACCAGCGCGCGCAGCGTCAGCGTTTCGCCGAGCGCGGCCCAGCCGGCGATCGCCGCGAACACGCCTTCCATGCTGAAGATCACGGCCGCGTGCGCGGGCGCCGCGTCGCGTTGCGCGACGACCTGCAGCGTATAGCCGACCCCGACCGACAGCAGCCCGCCGTACAGCAGCGTCGGCAGCGCGCCGCGCAGCATCGCGGCGCTGACCGGTTCGACCGCCAGGCCGACCGCGAGACACGCGACGCCGCACACGGCGAACTGCAGGAACGCGAGCACGAGCGGATCGTGGCGCTTCGCGAGATGGCCGACCGCCATCACGTGCGCGGCGATGATGACGGCGCCCGCGAGCTGGAACCAGTCGCCGTAGAGCACCGAGAAATGCTCGTCGATGCTGAGGAAATACAGGCCGATCGCGGCCAGCAAGGCGCCGAACCACGTGCCCGCGCCGATCCGGTGGCGCGCGAGCGCGCCCATCAGCGGCACGATCACGACGTACAGCGAGCTGATGAAGCCGGCGTTCGCGATCCGCGTGTATTGCAGGCCGACCTGCTGCAGCGAGATCGATACGGCGAGCAGCCCGCCGAGCGCGAGGCCCGGCAGCAGCAGCGCCGGTTCGCGCCGGATCGCCGCGAGCTGCGCGCGCGACGCCGCATTCACCATCAGCAGTGGCACCAGCACGAGCGCGCCGAGCAGGAAGCGCAGCCCGGTGAACAGGAATGGCCCGATCACGTCGAGGCTCAGGCGTTGCGCGACGAAGGCGGAGCCCCAGATCGCGGCGGCGCCGAGCATCAGCAGGTTGGCGCGGAGGTGCTTGCGGGCGTCGGGCTTCATCGGCATTCGTCTGGAGATTGCGGGCGGCGGGCCCGCCAGTTTACGCCGAGATTGCAAGGCTGTCGGCAAACCTGCGCAGCGCGGCGGCGGCGCGGGCGTCGCGGACGCGCGAATACAGCACGACCTGCGATTGCGGCAGCGGCGGCAACCCGAATTTCGCGCCGACGTCGACCAGCGTGCGCGGGGCGACGCGCCGCGCGAGCGGGCAGACGGCCAATCCGGCCGCGGCGGCCGCCGTGACCGCCGCGACTCCGCCGCCCGTGAAGCGCTCGCGCCACGGCAACCCCGCGCGATCGAGCGCGCGCAGCGCGGCGGCTCGCACGCCGCAGGGGCCGGCCAGCACCGCGAGCGGCAGCGGCTCGCCCGCGCGCGGCGCCCAGTCGGGCGCGGCGAGCCACGCCAGCGGCTCGGTGAACAGCGGCGTGGCGTCGTCGCGCGGCGGGTCCTCGCCAGGCTCGTGCCGCGCGATCACCGCGTCGAACCGCCGTTCGTCGTATTGCGGGAGCAGGCTCGTCGACGCCCCGAGATGCATTTCCAGCGACAGCCCCGGGTCCTGCCGGTGCAGGCTCGTCAGCACGGCCGGCAGGTCGGGCACCGCGACGTGCTCGCTGACGCCGAGCGACAGGCGCACCGTGCCGGTCGAGATCGCGCCGAGCGCACGCTCGTGCGCGTCGAGCAGCGCACGGGCGGCCGGCAGGAAATTCTCGCCGTCGGCGGCCAGCTTGACGACGCGCGGCGTGCGCGCCAGCAGCGGCTTGCCGAGATGGGCCTCCAGTCGCTTCAGCTTCAGGCTGACGGCCGATTGCGTGGTGCCGAGCGCATCGGCGGCACGCGTGAAACTGGCGAGGTCGGCGACCAGCACGAACGCGCGCACGGCATCGAGATCGAGTACTTTCATTTCAAATGAAAATAAATGAAATATTCATCAATGACTGTTCATTATAGGTGGACGCGCCTAACCTGACGCTGTGTTTTCGTTCTTCACCGTCACTCACCGACAGGAGCATGACCATGCCATTCACCCGTATCGCCTTACGCGAAGGTAAGCCGGCCGCCTACCGCAGGGCCCTCGTCGACGGCGTGCAACGCGCGCTGATCCAGACGTTCAACGTTCCCGAGGACGACATCTTCATGGTCGTGACCGAGCATACGGCCGAGAATTTCGTGTTCGGTCGCCATTACCTCGATATCGAACGCAGTGACGATCTCGTGATCATCCAGATCACCGCGAACAACACCCGCACGCTCGAGCAGAAGCGCTCGCTGTACCGGGCGATCGCCGATAACCTCGCGCAGCAGCCCGGCGTGCGGCAGGAAGACGTATTCATCGGTCTCGTCGAAGTGCTGAAGGAGAACTGGTCGTTCGGCAACGGCATCGCGCAATACGCCGTCTGACGTGCCGGCTTGACCTGCCACAGGGCGGCGGGGCCGGATCGACGCCAGCGCGTTTGGGCGGCGTGTACTATGGAAGCTGCTTCACGAGCGACGCCGGCGCGGTCGATGCGCCGGCGATCCTTCATGTGCAGGAGCCTCCATGTCGCGTGTGCTGGAAATCGTGTTGTCGTTGTCGCTGGAAGGATGGCCGGTCAAGGGCGCAAGCCGTGCCCGTGGCGCGCAACGCGACTTCGGCGCCGAGCTCGTGCGCGCGTGGCGGATCTGCCCGCAGGTCCGGATGCGGCGCGGCCACGAGCGCGTGACGGTCGAGCCGTGCCAGATCGAGGAGGCCGAGCGGAGCCCCGGCGCGAGCTGGTGGACCTGGGTCGAATCGAACGCGCATGGCACGCGGGTCGTCGCATCGCGCACCCGGACGTTCGCCCCCGGCGTCACGCAGCGCGAACTGTTCGACGCGGAACACGCAGGCATCGTCGTCGCGACGCCGCTGCCGGTGCCCGCGACGGCTGGCGCGGCCGATACCGACGCACCACCGGCCGCCGAAACCGACGGCGTTGCGCCGGACACCGACGAAGCGCGGGCCCAGGCGTCGGCGCTGCGCCTCGTCAGCGAACGGCGGCGCGGGCGCTGGGCCGACGACAGCGGCGTCGTGGTCGAGATGACGCTCGACGACATCACGCTGCATGGCGGCGGCGAGCCGCCGCGCCGCCACGTCGAGCTGCGTCTGGCCGCGCCCGACTGGGAGACCGTGGCCGCGCGCACGGCGGCGCTGCACGCGCTGTTTGCCGCGGCGCGCGAACTGAGCGGCGCGTGGCCGGCCTTCGTGCAACTGACGAGCGTGATCGACCGCGCCTGTGCCGGCGGACCGGTGGCCGCCACGCTGGTCAAGGCGCAGCCCGTCGACCTGACCGGCATCCGCACGCAGCGCGCCGCGCTGTTCGCGCTGTCCGGCGACATCACCGCGCAATGGCTCGGCAACGAGTGCGGCGTGCTCGATCGCGACGACCCGGAATTCGTGCACCAGATGCGCGTCGCGCTGCGCCGCCTGCGCACGCTGATGCGCTTCTTCCCGCGCTTCACCGACCGTCAATGGAGGGACACGCTCGGCGTCGACCTGCGCTGGCTCGCCAAGCTGCTCGGCACGGTGCGCGATTGGGACGTGTTCGCGACCGAGAGCCTGCCCGCACTGATCGCGGCCGACGGCGGCAGCAGCGACTGGGACGGCACGCTCGACGCCGCCCGCGCGCAGTCGATGGCCGCGCGCGTCGAGCTGCGGCAGGCGCTGCATTCGGCCCGCTACGCGCGGCTGACGCTCGGCTGGCTCGAATGGCTGAGTGCGCTCGCGTTGCCGGCGGCCGATGGCGACGACGCGCCGTCGCTGCGGCGTCACGCGACCAAGCGCGTACGGCGGCTGTTCGGGCATCTCTACGGATCGCCGTCGCTCACGTCGCTCGACACGGCGGCACGCCACCAGGTGCGGATCGATGCGAAGCGGCTGCGCTACGCACTCGAATTCTTCGCGTCGCTGGCGTCGCGCCGCACGCGCACCGAGACGGTCAAGACGCTGGCGCGCGTGCAGAGCGTGCTCGGCGAAGCGAACGACGCGATGGTCGCGCTGCGTCATCTCGAGCAACTGGCGGCGCCGCCGTATCAGCTCGGTTTCGTGCGCGGTTACGGCGCCGCGCTCGAACAGCGGGCGGCGCGCGACGCCGAGACGCTGCTGGCCAGCCTGCGGCCGCCGAAGCTCGACGGCAAGCCGGGCTGAGCGCCGCGCGCCGCCCCTATAATGGCCGCCCGTTTCCCCCACGCATGCCGATGATGACCGACGTCCCGCCTTCTTCCTCGTCCGCCGGACCGCTCGAACTGGGCGGCGAGCTGTGGCTGCGCGCCGGCGAACAGACCCTCGGCGGCGCGACGCGCATCGCGCTGCTCGCGGCGATCGGCGACACCGGTTCGATCACGCGCGCGGCGAAGGCCGTCGGCCTCAGCTACAAGGCCGCGTGGGACGCGGTCGACACGATGAACAATCTCGCCGGCGAACCGCTCGTCGCGCGTTCGACGGGCGGCAAGGGCGGTGGCGGCACGACGCTGACGCCGCGCGCGACGTCGTTGATCGCCGCATTCCGCACGATCGAGCGCGAGCATCGCCGCTTCATCGAGGCCGCGAGTGCGGCCGTTGCTGGCTTCGACGTCGACTGGGCGCTGATCGGCCGGATCGGGATGAAGACGAGCGCGCGCAACCAGTTGTTCGGCAAGGTCGCGTCGCTCGTGCGCGGCACGGTCAACGACGAGGTGACGCTCGCGCTGCCGGGCGGGCAAGCCGTCGTCGCCGTGCTGACGCACGAAAGCGCCGAGGCGCTCGGGCTGCGGGAAGGCGCGCACGCGTGTGCGCTGGTGAAGGCGTCGTGGGTCGTGCTCGCCGTCGACGATGGCGGGCCCGACCTGAAGGTGTCCGCGCGCAACCGGCTGCACGGCAGCGTCGAAGCCGTCGCGGCGGGCGCGGTGAACAGCGAGGTGACGCTGGCGCTCGACGGCGGCGGGACGCTGACGGCCGTCGTGACCAACGACAGCGTCGATGCGTTGCAGCTCGCCGCCGGTCGGCGTGCGATCGCGCTGTTCAAGGCGTCGAGCGTGATTCTGGCGGTGACGGGCTGACCTGGCCGGCAGCCGACGTGCAGGGCGGGGCGAAGCCGGGTGCCGCACGCGTATGCATCGCACCGGCTTCGTTTCCGCTTGCAGCATGCGCCGCGCCGCGGCGTCTCTCAGGTTCCAATGTGGCGGCCAGCGCCACGCTCCCGACCACGGCGTCGCGCGCTCAGGTGACGCGCGTCGGCCACTCGGCGTGCGGCGGGCTCGCCTGCACGCGTCCTTCGCTCAACTGCACGACCTGGTCGCCGAACGCGGCGACGTCGTCTGGGTCGTGCGAGATCAGCACCATCGGGATGTCGAGCCGCGCCTGCAGTTCGGCGAGCTCATGGCGCATGCGCTGGCGCATCGCGCCGTCGAGCGCCGCGAAGGGTTCGTCGAGCAGCAGGATGCGCGGCTGCGCGACCAGCGCACGAGCGAGTGCCACGCGCTGCTTCTGCCCGCCCGACAGTTGCGACGGATATTGCCCCGCGAGCGATTCGAGGTCGAATGCGCGCAGCCAGTACGCGACCTCCGGTGGCACCGTCTTCGCGCGCGGGTTGCGCAGCCCGGACGTGAGCCCGAACGCGATGTTCTGCCGCACGTTCAGATGCGGGAACAGCGCGTAGTCCTGGAACAGGTACGCGACACGGCGTTCGCGGGTCGGCACGTCGATCCGGCGCGCGGCGTCGAACAGCGGCTCGCCGTTCAGCGTGATCGTGCCTGCGTCGGGCGTCAGCAGCCCCGCGATCGCCTGCAGCGTCATGCTCTTGCCCGCGCCCGACGGCCCGAACAGCACGACGCGCTGCGTCGTCGCCGTGAACGACATGTCGAGCGTGAAGCGGCGCTCGGCGCTCGCGTAGGTCTTGCGGATGTCGACGACGAGGCTCATGCGGGCCTCCGCCGAAGCGGGCTGGCCGCCGGACGACTCCGGCGATGCGGACAGGACAGGCGCTTCATGTCAGTTGGTTCCGTCGGGCGCGCGACGGCACGAGCCAGCCGGTCGCGAGCAGCACCAGCACGCAGGTGATCGACGTCACCAGCACGAGGAAGTTGGCCGTGTTGTCGTCGCCGGCCTGCACGGCCGCGTAGATCGCGACCGACAGCGTCTGCGTGCGGCCGGGCAGGTTGCCGGCGATCATCAGCGTCGCGCCGAATTCGCCGAGCGCGCGCGCGAACGCGAGCAGCGCGCCGGCGAGAATCCCGCGCGTGGCGAGCGGCAGCGTCACGCGGAAGAACACCGCGGCTTCGCCGAGCCCGAGCGTGCGCGCGGCGCGCTCGAGATGCGGATCGACGCCTTCGAACGCCGCCCGCGCCGATTTCAGGATCAGCGGAAACGCGACGACCATCGACGCGATCACCGCGCCTTGCCACGTGAACACCAGCTCGATACCGAACTTGTCGAGCCACGCGCCGAACACGCCGCGCCGGCCGAGCAGCACGAGCAGGTAATAACCGAGCACCGTCGGCGGCAGTACGAGCGGCAGCGTCAGCACGGAATCGACCACGTCGCGCAGCGGCGAGCGCCAGCGTGCGAGCACGAACGCGGCCGCGACGCCGAGCACGATGTCGAGCGCGGTCGCCCAGCCGGCAACCTTCAGCGACAGCAGCAGCGGGACCCAGGCGTCTTGCATCGCGATAAGCTCACTTGGCGGGCTTGAAGCCGAACGTCGACAGCACGGCCTGGCCCTGCGGCGACGCGACGAAATCGATGAACGACTGCGCCTGCGCGGCGTGGCGGCTGTCCTTGACCACGGCGATCGGGTAGGTGATGACCGTCTGCGTCGGCACCGTCAGCGCGACCTTCACGCGGCCCGGCATGATCGCGGCGTCGGTGCCGAACACGAAGCCCGCGTCGACCTCGCCGCGCGCGACGTAGTCGAGGCTCTGGCGCACGTTGGCGGCCAGCACGCCCTTCGCGCTGACGGCGTCCCACACGCCGGCCGCGCGCAGCGCACCCTCGGTGTAGCGGCCGACCGGCACCGAGGCCGGGTCGCCGTACGCGATGCGCTTCACGCCGGGCGCGGTCAGGTCGTTCAGCGACGTCGGCGCGGCCGCGCGGCTGTCCGCCGGCACGATCAGCACCAGCGAGTTCGCGGCGAAATCGCGGCGCGTGCCAGGCACGATCACCTTTTCGTTCACCGCGCGATCCATCGCCTTCTGGTCGGCCGACGCGAACACGTCGGCCGGCGCGCCCTTGGCGATCTGCTGCATCAGCACGTCCGATGCGCCGAAGTTGAACAGCACCTTGGTGTCCGGGTGCTGCTTCTCGTACGCGTCGCCGACGGCCTTGAATGCGTTCGTCAGGCTGGCGGCGGCCGACACGACCAGTTCGTCGGCGGCGGAAGCGGGCGCGCTGAACGTGAACCCGGCGGCAAGCGTGACGATCGGCAGCAGGCGAAGCAGGGTGCGGCGAAGCGGACGGACGGTTGAGCGCATGGTGGATTCGTTTTGAACGGGTGGAAACCGTAATCGTAATATAGGGCGGGTTATAACGCTTGGCATACTGCGCATGCGACGGTGCGCAGGAAATGGTCAGACGTGGAAAGGACTGGCCGGGCGGCCCGTCACGCGTGAAGCGTAGGCGGCGCCGACTCGGTGCGCTGCAGCGACGACGGTTGCGACGCGGGATGGTAGTTCGGGTTGGCCTTCCAGCGCGCGCGGACGAACGGACGCTCGTGGCCCGACAGTTCCAGCGCGACCTTGGTGACCCAGCGGTGCGACGGCACCGTGAGGCCATGCAGCGCCACGGTGACGAGCGCGAGGCTCGCGACGACCGCCGGCACCGACCAGCGGTGCGGCACCGCGCGCCACGAGCCGGCGATGAACGCGAGCGCGGCGATCGCACCGACGATGCAGCCGGTGATCGACTCGGACGGCGAATGCGCGTCGAGCGCGACGCGCGACACGCCGACCGCGACGCCGGTCGCCAGCCCGAGCGCGATGCCGGCGATCCGCACCGGCGTGCGCGTGCGGATCAGCGCGAGGAAAATCGCGACCGGATACACCGACGTCGACAGCATCGCATGCCCGCTGAAGCCGGTGAAATCCCACGCGCGAATGCCGATGCCCCAGCCGAGGAACGCGATCTTCGTGAGCGCCACCACGCCGATCGCGGCCGCCAGCACGCCGAGCCACGCGGCCGCGCGCCGCCACGAGTAGCCGAGCGCGAGCCAGACGGCAATCGTGATCGCGAGCGGCAAGGTCAGCCCGGCGCCGCCGAACGCGGTGATCATGATCCACAGGTGAGAAGGCAGGTCGAACATCGGGAAGGGGACGAACGAAGGCGGGAGAATGCTTAAATCAACGCGCGAGCCGGGAAGAACGACTACAACGGATACAAGCGGCGAAGCCCCAGTATAGCGCCGCGTCCGCATGAGGCCCGTTTTTTGCGCCGCCGGCAACGACCGGCGTGCAGGAAAAATCCTGGAAACAATGTTATGGTGCATTGCACAAAGTCGAACGATGCATCCGTTGTGGCGCTTTCATGGCGCCCCTATTTTTCCTGACTGCGAGCCCGATCGATGACCAAAAGTCTGACCAAAGTGTGGCTGGGCGGCATGAAACGCATGCTGTCCCCGACCGCCAAGCGCGCGGCGCGCGATGCGCAGCGCATCACACGCGACGCACTCGAGGCGGCGGCCTCCGATCTGTCCCCGCCACGCGAATCGCGTGTGCGGCCGCGCGCGGCCGCATGGGCGGCCGGCGAGTGGACGCGGGGCGAACATCCGATGACGCCCGCGCTGGGCCGCCTCGTCCAGAATCTCGCCTACGGGCTCTACATACCGCCCGGCCGCCGGCGTGGCGCGATGCCGCTGGTCGTGATGCTGCACGGCTGCCAGCAGTCCGTCGACGAATTCGCGCAGGGCACCCGGATGAACTTGCTGGCCGACAAGCACGGTTTCGCGGTGCTGTATCCGGAACAGTCGCTGCGCGCGCATACGCACGGTTGCTGGCACTGGTATGAAGACACCGATCGCGCGGGGCGCGGCGAGGCGGACACGGTGGCGTCGCTGGTCGACGCGCTGGTCGACGAACATGGCTTCGACGCGTCGCGTGTTTACGTCGCGGGGCTGTCGGCCGGTGCGGGGCTTGCGTCGCTTCTTGCACTGCACCATCCGGACCGCTTCGCCGCGGTCGCGCTGCACTCGGGCCCCGCGCTCGGCGAGGCGAATTCCGGCATCACCGCAATGGACGTGATGCGGCGGGGCTTGAGACAGAACCCGGCCGTGGCGGTCGATGCGCTGGTCGATGCCGGCGCCTATCCGGGCATGCCCGCACTGATCGTCCAGGGTGACGGCGATCATGTCGTCGCGCCGAAGAATGCCGATCAGCTGACCGTGCAGTTCATGCGCCTGAACGGGCTCGCCGACAGCCGCGGCGCGCTGCGCGGCGGCGAGCGGGTCGAGACGCGCGAAACGGGCGCACAGATTACCGACGTGTGCCGCGACGGCGAGCCGGTGGTGCGGCTGTGCCACGTGAAAGGGCTCGATCACGCGTGGGCCGGCGGCGACGAAGCCGTGCCGTTTCACGCGGCGGTCGGCCCCGACGCCAGCGCGATGATCTGGGCTTTTTTCGAAACCCATCGCCGCACTGTGGCGACCGAACGACGCATCGTCTGATCGACACTGGTCAAAGCCTAGGGTTTTCCCTATAATTCGGGAAAACCCTAGTCCAGAACCTTTGAATAGCGAGATCGATCATGTACCTGCTGAGCCACCTCTTCCTGATGCTGACCAAGAACGCTGACAAGGCCGCGAAAGAGCGCGCCGACGCGTATCTGGCCGAAGCCACCGACATCTACGACCTCGAATTCCGCATGCGCAAGATCGATCGCGACGCGGCAATGAACCGTCCGTATTCGATCGGCGCGCGCTAAGCGGCGCACGCGGGCCTGCCGGCCCGCCATTTCGATGAATCGCGCAAAAGGGCGCGTGCGGCACCATGCCGCACGCGCCCTTTTTGTATTTCCTGAGCCCTGAACCTGTGCCGCGTCAGACGACCGTCAGGCGCACCGGCACGTTGTTGCGCGTGGCGTTCGAATACGGGCACACGTGGTGCGCCTTGTCGACCAGCACTTGCGCGTCGTTCTTGTCGAGCCCCGGCAGCGACACGCGCAGCTCGATGTCGAGCCCGAAGCCGCCTGCGTCGTTCGGGCCGATGCCCACTTCCGCCGTGACTTGCGTATCGGCCGGCAGCGTCTGCTTGTTCTGGCCCGCGACGAATTTCATCGCACTCAGGAAACAGGCCGAGTAACCTGCGGCGAACAGTTGCTCCGGATTCGTGCCTTCCGCGCCCGTGCCACCGAGTTCACGCGGCGCGGCCAGTTTCACTTCCAGCTTGTTGTCGGCGGATACCGCGCGGCCGTCGCGGCCGCCCGTGCTCGTGGCGCTGGTCTTGTACAGAATGTTCATCGTGCAGCTCCTGTCGGGAAGAGAGGGGAACAGCGGTCCGGTCAGACGGAATGTCGCCGGCCATGGACAAAATATAGAACACAAATCATTAGTGTGCAAATGAAATTTTGAAGAAAAACCCGGCAGCGCCGGGCAGGTCGGTTCGTGCCGGGCGTGTCAGCGTTCGTTGGCCACCGACAGCGCATCGCGCAGCTGCTGGAGATCGGCGCGCAGCCTGATCAGGAATTCGGGTGTCTGTTGCATCGCGCAAAAGAGGTCGGCGGGCACCGAGCGCGCGCGATCCTTCAGCGCCCGGCCTTCCGGCGTCACGCGAACGTTGACGACGCGTTCGTCGGCCGCGCTGCGTACGCGCTCCACGTAGCCGAGCGCTTCCAGCCGCTTGAGCAGCGGCGTGACCGTGGCCGGGTCGAGGTCGAGCCGCGCGGCGATGTCCTTCACGGCCATGTCGTCGCGCTCCCACAGCACGAGCATCGCGAGATATTGGGGATAGGTCAGCGACAGCTTGTCGAGCAGGGGCTTGTACGCCTTCGTCATCGCGTGCGAAGTCGAATAAAGCGCGAAGCACAGTTGCTCGTCGAGCGTCTGGGGCAGCGGAGGCAGGCGGTCCATGGTTCGGGAGGCGCGGCAATGCGCGAACGATTTGTACGCAAATTATTTTGCGCGCAAAAGATCGGGTTGAACAGGGCCGACCAGAGGCGGTCGATATGGGAAAAGGGGGGAAGATCAGATGCGCGCCGGGGACGACCCGGCGCGGAAACCGCGTGACGGCCGGCGCATGGCGCCGGCCAGGACACGATTCAGCGGCCCGACATCGTCGTCGTCGCGCCCGGTTCCTGCACACCGAAGCAGCCGCGATAGGTCGCGTAGAACGAGCAGTACAGCATCGTGACGATGATGATCGTCACCGGCATCATGATCGTCAGCGCGTACGCGCCGGCGCCGAGCGCCTGCAGCAGCAGCGACAGCGCGAGCGACGTGCCGAGCGCGACGGCGAACCACAGCACGCCGTATACGGCGAACGCGCCGCGATTGCGCCAGCAGCTGACGACGCTGAAGAACAGCGCCTTCGCCGGCGGGACGTCATGCCACGCGACCAGCACCGGCGCGAACCAGAACAGCATCGCGACCGGCAGATAGAGCAGCGTCGCGAAGAACAGCGCGCCGAGCGTGCCTTGCGCGGCGAGCGTCTCGGGCGTCGTGTTTGCTTCGTCGGCTGCGCCCATCATCACGTGGAACAGCGCGCCGCCGTCGACGAACGACGAAGCGGCGAACACGAGCACCATCGACGCGACGTAGATCACGCCGAGCACGAGCAGCCGCTGGGTCGCGACGGTGCCGTACGAGCGAAAGCCGTCGACCAGGATCGTCGGCATCACGGTCTTGCCGGCCACCGTGTCGCGGCACGCGGCCATGAAGCCGACCGCGATGCCGGGAATGAACACCAGCGGCAGCGCGGAGCCGATCACCGGCACCATCGACACCAGCGTGATCGCGAGCAGGTACGTGAAGAACAGCGTGATGAACGCGAGCGGATTCCGGCGGAACAGCCAGATGCCTTGACGGAACCAGACATAGCCCGTTTTCGCGGGCACTTCGATCAGTTGCATGCGGTTTGGATCTCGGGAAGCGCGGGCGTATGCGCGATACGCTCACGCAGGATGCGTTCGAAATGGCCGGGGTCGTGCGGCTTGAGCATCTCGGCCGCGCGCGGCAGGTAGAAGTCGTACAGGCGCGACACCCAGAAGCGGTACGCGCCGGCGCGCAGCATGTCGCTCCAATGGCGGCGCTCCTCGGCCGTGAACGGCCGCACGGTCTGGTACGCGCGCAGCAGCGCATCGGCGCGCGCGACGTCGAGCACGCCGGTCGCGAGGTCGACGCACCAGTCGTTGACGGTGACCGCGACGTCGAACAGCCACTTGTCGCAGCCCGCGAAATAGAAGTCGAAGAAGCCGCCGAGCCGCACGTCGTGACCGGTGCCGGGTGCCGCATGGGCGAACAGCACGTTGTCGCGGAACAGGTCGCAATGGCACGGGCCGGCCGGCAGCGCTGCGTAGTCGTCCGACGCGAAGAAACCGGCCTGGTGCGCGAGTTCGCCTTCGAGCAGCGCGCGTTGCGCGTCCGTGATGAACGGCACGATTGCCGGCACGTTCTCCTGCCACCACGGCAGGCTGCGCAGGTTCGGCTGGTTGCGCGGATAGTCGCGGCCCGCGAGGTGCAGGCGCGCGAGCATCTGCCCGACCTCGATGCAGTGTTCGACCCCGGGCGCGAGTTCGGCCGCGCCGTCGAGCTTCGTGACGATCGCGGCCGGCTTGCCGTGCAACTCGCCGAACAGCGCGCCGTCGTCGCGCGGGATCGGGTCCGGCACCGGCACGCCGTGGGCGGCCAGGTGGCGCATCAGGTCGAGGTAGAACGGCAACTGCTGCGCGGTGAGCTTTTCGAAGATCGTGAGGACGTATTCGCCGCGCGTCGTCGTCAGGAAGAAATTGCTGTTTTCGATACCGGACGGAATGCCGCGGAACGCAAGCACGTCGCCCAGTTCGTAGTGGCGCATCCATTGCGCGAGATCGGAGTCGGAAACAGCGGTGAAAACGGCCATGCGGGATGCGTCAGGTCAGGGTGTCGGCACGCGGGCGGCGTGCAGCGCGACAGCAGGTGAAGGGGCGGCGCGGCGCGGTTGGCGCGCCGCGCCACGGAATCAGTAGCGCAGGTTCAGCGACGGCAGGCGCGTGATCGGGATGCCCGCGTCATGCGGCTTCGGCGACGTGTCGGGCGTGGAGCTCATCTGGTAGCGCGTGCCGAAGTTCGACTTCACGTCGATCTCGACCGGCTTGCCGCGGTCGCGGTACTCGGTGACTTCGGTGCCGTTCTTGCTCTTTTCGTGGAAGCTCGGCGTGCGGCGGATATCGGCGAAGTCCACTTTCGACGTGACTTCGGCGCCCGGCCGGTTGATCTTGCGGAGATCGGGCAGGCCGGCGGCTTCGTTGGCCTCGGCCCGGGCCTGCGCGTCGGCGTCAGGCGTGCCGCCGGCGGCGTGAGCGACGCTGGCGGCGGCAAACGCGACGGCAGCGGCGACGAAAATGAGCGGCTTCATGATGAGTCTCCAGTGAACCCACCGATTTTAGCAAATACTGCGCGCCATCCGGCCCCTCCGTGCGCAGGGGCGGCCATAAAGGCGGCCGGGTTCCGTGGTAATGTCGTCGGATCAGACGAGGTGATGAAAATGAAGAACGATTTGAGCCGCCGGCACCGTGTGCTGTCGCCCGAAAGCCCGTCGGTCGAGGCTTTCGACGATCCGATCGCCGCCGTCGCGCGGTTGTCCGCCATTTACGACACGAATACGGGCTTCCTGCGCGACGCGTTCGCGCGCTATCGCCGCCACGAAGCGATTACCGAGCACGTGCGCGCATGCTATCCGTTCGTGCGGATTCGCACCGACGTCAACACGCACGTCGATTCGCGCCGCTCGTACGGCTTCGTCGCGGGCCCCGGCGTATTCGAGACGACGGTCACGCGCCCCGATCTCTTCGCGAACTACTACCGAGAGCAACTGCGTCTGCTGGCGAAGAACCACCATGTCAAGATCGAGATCGGCGTGTCGTCGCAGCCGATTCCGATCCATTTCGCGTTTCCGGAAGGCATCCATCTCGAGGGCGAGCTCGATCGCGACCGCCTGCTCGCGATGCGCGACATCTTCGATACGCCCGACCTGTCGTATCTCGACGACCGCATCGTCAACGGCACGTTCGAGCCGGCGCCGGGCGAGCCGCATCCGCTCGCGCTGTTCACGGCCGCGCGCGTCGACTTCTCGCTGCATCGGCTGCGCCACTACACGGCGACGTCGCCCACGCACTTCCAGAACTACGTGCTCTACACGAACTACCAGTTCTACATCGACGAGTTCGTGAAGCTCGGCCGCACGATGATGACGGAAAGCGACGATCCCGAGGTGCGCGCGTATCGCAGCGAGTACAGCGCGTTCGTCGAGCCGGGCGACGTCGTCACGTACAACGCGAACCTCGGCGGCGAGCCGGCCGAGGGCACCGCGCCGCCGCGCCTGCCGCAGATGCCCGCGTATCACCTGAAGCGCGCGGACGGCAGCGGGATCACGATGGTCAACATCGGCGTCGGCCCGTCGAACGCGAAGACGATCACCGATCACATCGCGGTGCTGCGCCCGCACGCGTGGGTGATGCTCGGTCACTGCGCGGGGCTGCGCAACACGCAGCGCCTCGGCGACTACGTGCTCGCGCACGGTTACGTGCGGGAAGATCACGTGCTCGACGCCGACCTGCCGCTGTGGGTGCCGATCCCGGCGCTGGCCGAAGTGCAGCTCGCGCTCGAGCGCGGCGTGGCCGAGGTCACGCGGCTGGAGGGCGTGGAGCTGAAGCGCGTGATGCGCACGGGCACGGTCGCGAGCGTCGACAACCGCAACTGGGAGCTGCGCGACCATCGCGAGCCGGTGCAGCGGCTGTCGCAGAGCCGTGCGATTGCGCTCGACATGGAAAGCGCGACGATCGCCGCGAACGGCTTCCGCTTCCGGGTGCCGTACGGCACGCTGCTGTGCGTATCGGACAAGCCGCTGCACGGCGAGCTGAAGCTGCCGGGCATGGCCGACACGTTCTATCGCGGGCAGGTCGACCAGCATCTGCAGATCGGCGTGAAGGCGATGGAGATCCTGCGCACGAACGGGCTCGACAAGCTGCATAGTCGCAAGCTGCGGAGTTTTGCGGAAGTGGCATTTCAGTAACACCGCTTGGGCAGCGGCGCAGCCGCGCCTGCAACGACAAAGGCCGCACGCGAACTCTCGTTCGCGTGCGGCCTTGTTTTTGATGCGTCAGTGCGCGGGCCGATCGGCGGGCGCTCAGTGACTCAGCACTCGCCCTTCTTCGCGTGCCCCGGCGGGCAGTGATAGCCGCCATGACCGTGATGACGCTCGCGATCTTCCCACTCGCGGCGTTCCCAGTAGCGGCGGCCGTCCCAGTAGCGGTCGCCGTGCCAGCCGACGATCACCGGCGCGGGGGCGACCACGACGGGCGCGGGGGCGACGACGACCGGCGCGGGCGTGCCGATGTTGACGTCGACGTTGACGGCGTGAGCGAGGCCGGACAGCGAAAGGCCGAGGCCGGCGAAAGCGAGGGCGATCAGCGAGCGTTGCATGTTCTTTTCCGTGGTGTGGTGATGAATGGGCCGACGCGACGCGATGGAAGCGAGGGGGACCGTTCCACCGGGGGAACGCCGCGCCGACACGAAGTAGTGTGCTGTCGCGGGACGGAAAAGGCGAGTCGTGATTATTACGGAGGATTGGCGGCGCGCAGGTGCGCGATGGACCATCCATTTGACATTGGCGGCTTGCCGGTGCGGCTGATTCCCCCGCATCGCGCAGCGCCGGCTGCGGGCATTTGACATTCGACCGCGCACGGCGGCGAACAGGTATTAACAGCGCGTTACAAAGTCACGCCCGGCGAGTCGCCGAAGCGCACTGTCCGTTGCATGAAAAGCACGACAGCCGGCGCTCGGCCGGCTGTCGTCATTGACCGGTTACAGATAGAACATCCGGTCTTCTTCCGGGCGCGGCGGATGATCGTCCTCGTCCGAACCTTCTTCCTCGCCGCTGTCCTCGTAGAACGCGAGCACCGCGTCGAGCACCTGGTCGGGATCGTCGATCACCTGCATCAGATCCATGTCTTCCGGATTGATCAGGCCCATCGGAATCAGTTGATCGCGGAACCATTGCAGCAGCCCCTGCCAGAACTCGCTGCCGACGAGGATGATCGGCACGAGGCGCGATTTCTTCGTCTGGATCAGCGTGAGTACTTCGGACAGTTCGTCGAGCGTGCCGAAGCCGCCCGGCATCACGATCACCGCATCCGAGTTCTTCACGAACGTTACCTTGCGCGTGAAGAAGTGGCGGAAGCGCAGCGAGATGTCCTGGTAGTGGTTGCCGGCCTGCTCGTGCGGCAGCTCGATGTTCAGGCCGACCGACGGCGCCTTGCCGGCGTGCGCGCCCTTGTTCGCGGCTTCCATGATGCCGGGGCCGCCGCCGGAGATCACCGCGAAGCCGGCGTCCGACAGCTTGCGTGCGATCTGCACGGCCAGCTTGTAGTGCGGCGTGTCGGGTTTGAGGCGGGCAGAACCGTAGATGCTGACAGCCGGGCGGATCTCCGACAGGTACTCGGTCGCCTCGATAAACTCTGCCATAATCGTGAACATCTGCCACGATGCGCGCGCCTTCTTGGCCGTCGCGCGCTCTTGATCTGCGAGCGAACGCAGACTCGGAATCACTTTTCTCTTGTTCATAATGCCTGAAGAACGAAATCTGGAAGGTAAGACCCTGCTATTGGTTGACGGTTCGAGCTATCTGTATCGGGCTTACCATGCGATGCCTGATTTGCGTGGCCCTGGCGGGGAGCCGACCGGAGCGCTCTACGGAATCATCAACATGCTGCGCCGTATGCGCAAGGAAGTCAGTGCAGAGTATAGCGCTTGCGTGTTCGATGCAAAGGGCAAGACGTTCCGCGACGACCTTTATGCCGACTATAAGGCAAACCGTCCGTCGATGCCGCCCGATCTCGCCTTGCAGGTCGAGCCGATCCACGGCGCCGTGCGCGCGCTCGGCTGGCCGCTGCTGATGGTCGAGGGCGTCGAGGCCGACGACGTGATCGGCACGCTCGCGCGCGAAGCCGAACGGCACGGGATGAACGTGATCGTGTCGACCGGCGACAAGGATCTCGCGCAGCTCGTGACCGAGCGCGTCACGCTCGTCAACACGATGACCAACGAGACGCTCGACCGCGACGGCGTGATCGCGAAGTTCGGTGTGCCGCCCGAGCGCATCATCGACTATCTCGCGCTGATCGGCGACACCGTCGACAACGTGCCGGGCGTCGAGAAGTGCGGGCCGAAGACGGCCGTGAAATGGCTGACGCAATACGACACCCTCGACGGCGTGATCGAACACGCGGCCGACATCAAGGGCGTGGTCGGCGACAACCTGCGCCGCGCGCTCGATTTCCTGCCGCTCGGCCGCCAGCTCGTGACCGTCGATACGTCGTGCGATCTCACGCCGCATCTCGAATCGATCGAAGCCTCGCTCAAGAGCGACGGCGAGGCGCGCGACCTGCTGCGCGACATCTTCGCGCGCTACGGCTTCAAGACCTGGCTGCGCGAAGTCGACAGCGCGCCCGCGGAAGGTGGGGGCGCCGATGCGCCGGAAGGCGAGCCGGCCCCGGTGATCGCAGCCGACGTCGTGCGCGAATACGACACGATCCAGACTTGGGAACAGTTCGACGCGTGGTTCGCGAAGATCGACGCGGCCGCGCTGACCGCGTTCGACACCGAGACCACCGCGCTCGATCCGATGCTCGCGCGGCTCGTCGGCCTGTCGTTCTCGGTCGAGCCGGGCAAGGCGGCCTACCTGCCGGTCGCGCACCGCGGCCCCGACATGCCCGAGCAGCTTCCGCTCGACGAAGTGCTCGCGCGCCTGAAGCCGTGGCTCGAATCGGCCGATCGCAAGAAGGTCGGCCAGCACCTGAAGTACGACGCGCAGGTGCTCGCGAACTACGACATCGCGCTGAACGGCATCGAGCACGACACGCTGCTCGAATCGTACGTGGTCGAATCGCACCGCACACACGACATGGACAGCCTCGCGCTGCGTCATCTGGGCGTCAAGACGATCAAGTACGAGGACGTGGCGGGCAAGGGCGCGAAGCAGATCGGTTTCGACGAAGTGGCGCTCGCGCAGGCCGCCGAATACGCAGCCGAAGATGCCGACATCACGCTGCAGCTTCATCACGCGCTGTATCCGCAGGTCGCACGCGAGCCGGGCCTCGAGCGCGTGTACCGCGAGATCGAGATGCCGGTGTCGCTCGTGCTGCGCAAGATGGAGCGCACGGGCGTGCTGATCGACGATGCGCGTCTGCACGCGCAGAGCACCGAAATTGCGACGCGCCTGATCGAGCTCGAGGGCGAGGCGTACGAACTGGCGGGCGGCGAATTCAATCTCGGCTCGCCGAAGCAGATCGGGCAGATCTTCTTCGAGAAGCTGCAGTTGCCGGTCGTGAAGAAGACGCCGAGCGGCGCGCCGTCGACCGACGAGGAAGTGCTGCAGAAGCTGGCCGAGGACTACCCGCTGCCGAAGCTGCTGCTCGAGCATCGCGGGTTGTCGAAGCTGAAGTCGACCTATACCGACAAGCTGCCGCGCATGGTGAACCCCACCACCGGCCGCGTGCACACGAACTATGCGCAAGCGGTCGCGGTCACGGGCCGCCTTGCGTCGAACGACCCCAATCTTCAGAACATTCCGGTGCGCACGGCCGAAGGGCGGCGCATCCGCGAGGCGTTCATCGCGTCGCCGGGCCACCGGATCGTGTCGGCCGACTATTCGCAGATCGAACTGCGGATCATGGCGCACATCTCGGGCGACGCGTCGCTGCTGCGCGCGTTCTCGCAGGGCGAGGACATCCACCGCGCGACTGCCGCCGAGGTGTTCGGCGTGACGCCGCTGGAGGTCAATTCCGACCAGCGCCGGATCGCGAAGGTAATCAACTTCGGGCTCATCTACGGGATGAGCGCATTCGGGCTCGCATCGAATCTCGGCATCACGCGCGACGCGGCGAAGCTCTATATCGACCGCTATTTCGCCCGCTATCCGGGCGTCGCGCAGTACATGGAAGATACGCGCGCGACGGCGAAGGAGAAGGGCTACGTCGAAACCGTTTTCGGCCGCCGTCTCTGGCTGCCAGAGATCAACGGCGGTAACGGCCCGCGCCGCCAGGCGGCCGAGCGTGCGGCCATCAATGCACCGATGCAGGGCACGGCGGCCGACCTGATCAAGCTGTCGATGATCGCGGTGGACGGCTGGCTCACGCGCGACCAGCTCGCATCGCGAATGATCATGCAGGTGCACGATGAACTGGTGCTCGAGGTGCCCGAAGGCGAGCTATCGCTCGTGCGCGAGAAACTGCCGGAAATGATGTGCGGCGTCGCGAAGCTGAAGGTGCCGCTGGTCGCCGAAGTGGGTGCCGGCGCGAACTGGGAAGAGGCACACTGACGCACCCCCGGCCAGTTCCCCGTTCCCGCGGCATATTGTTGCAGGGATGCTGAATATCGAGATGGTTTGCTTGTGGTCAACGCGCAAGCTCCCGGACAATGCATGTCAGTCATGTCATTGACGCGGGGCGCGCACCCCGCGTTCCGGATCGGCCACATCGAAGTGCTTCGAACTGCACATCGATGATGTCCGAACCGGTTAATCCACCGGGCAGCGCGGGTGCATCGCGTTTGCTTCATCCGGCGGCAGCAGTTTCGAATCGCAAAGGGGGAATCAGATGCATCGGATCATCATCGTAGGCGGAGGTGCCGGCGGCCTGGAACTGGCGACGCGGCTCGGCGACCGTTACGGCGCGCGCGGCAATCGTCCCGCGCGTGCGCTCGTCACGCTCGTCGACCGCAATCCGACGCACATCTGGAAACCGTTGCTGCACGAGGTCGCGGCCGGCAGCATGGACCCGTTCACGCAGGAGCTCGAATATGCGGCGCAGGCGCGCTGGCACGGCTTCGAGTTCCAGCAGGGCGAGCTGACCGGGCTCGACCGTGCGGCGAAGCGCGTCACGCTGTCGCCCCTCAACGACAGCGACGGCGCGGAGCTGCTGCCGGCGCGCGAGCTGGAATACGACACGCTCGTGATCGCGATCGGCAGCACGACGCACTTCTTCGGCGTGCAGGGCGCACCGGAAAACGCGATCGCGCTCGATACGGTCGGGGAGGCCGAACGCTTCCGCAAGCGCTTGATCGCGGCATGCATGCGCGCGGAGCACCAGGCGCCGGCGCCGAGTGCGCCGGGCGAGTCGGCCGAGCCGCGCATCCAGGTCGTGATCGTCGGCGGCGGCGCGACGGGCGTCGAGTTGTCCGCGGAACTGCGCAATACCGCGCAGGTGCTGTCCGTGTACGGGCTGCACAAGCTCGATCCCCGCCATGACGTCGGCATCGTGCTGATCGAATCAGGGCCGCGGATACTGCCGGCACTGCAGGAGCGCGTGTCGGCGGCGACGGCCGAACTGCTCGAGAAGCTCGGCGTGCGGTTGATGCTCAACGAACGTGTGACCGAGGTGGCGCCCGGGTTCGTGCATACCGCGAGCGGCAAGGCAGTGCGCGCCGACCTGACGGTCTGGGCGGCCGGCATCAAGGCGCCGTCCGTGCTCTCGCATCTCGACGGCCTCCAGGTCAACAAGCTCGGTCAGCTCGACGTGCGTCGCACGCTGCAGACCTTCACCGACGACAACGTGTTCGCACTCGGCGATTGCGCGGCCTGCGCATGGCCGGGCAACGAACGCAACGTGCCGCCGCGCGCACAGGCGGCGCATCAGCAGGCGAGTTTCCTGCTGAAAGCGATCAGCTGCCGGCTCGAAGGGCGCCCGCTGCCCGAGTTCACGTATCGCGATTTCGGTTCGCTCGTGTCGCTCGGCCACTTCAGCGCGGTCGGCAACCTGATGGGCGGGCTGATCGGCGGCAACATGCTGATCGAAGGGTTGTTCGCGCGCTTCATGTACATGTCGCTGTACCGGCTGCACATCGCGGCGCTGCACGGTTATCCGCGGATGATGCTCGACACGGTCGCGCACTGGCTGCGGCGCACGACGCTGCCGCGCGTCAAGCTGCACTGATCGCGTACTTGCATACTCGCGTGTGGCGCGGGCGGGGAATGCGCATGTCGTGCGTGTTCGCCGCCCGTTTTTCTTTTCGGTTCGCAACGATTCGGTCGCGCGACGATTCTCGATACGCGCCACCGCACGGTGATTCGGCAGGGGCGGCCCGCGCGCTGTCGCGCGATGATCGATTCGATCGCCGCCACGCGTCGTAATCGAGTCTTACACATCTGACAGTTGACGCGACAACGGATTATTGGGCATCTTGTCCGGGTTTTCGCTTGCGGCGGGGTGCCAACCGCCGCGACATCCGCACCGCCCGCCGGTGCGATGCCCCGTCATGCCGTATCCGCGAGCGTGACGGCGGCGCCCAATCGAGGAGTGCATTCATGTTGAAACCCGAAGTCGACAGCCTGGTCCCCCATGTCCCGTTCTCGCGCCGCAAGTTCATGCAGGCCGCGCTGGGCGGCACCTTCGCGGCGGCCGTGCTGCCCGTGTCGGCGCAGACGGTCACGACCGACAGCACCGGGCTGGACGTCGATACCATCGAGATCCGCTCCGGCGATGCAAGCGTGCCGGCTTATCGCGCCCAGCCGGTCGACAAGACGAACCTGCCGGTCGTCATCGTGATTCACGAGATCTTCGGCGTGCACGCGCATATCGCGGATGTCTGCCGGCGCTTCGCGAAGCTCGGCTATCTCGCGATCGCGCCCGACCTGTTCGCCCGGCAGGGCAACGCGGCGAAGTATCCGACGATGAAGGAACTGTACGACCACATCATCAGCAAGGTGCCGGACCGCCAGGTCACCGAGGATCTCGATGCGACCGTGGCCTGGGCCGGCAAGAATGGCGGCGACCTGACGCGCCTCGGCGTGACCGGGTTCTGCTGGGGCGGTCGCCAGGCGTGGCTGTATGCGGAGCACAATCCGCACGTGCGGGCCGCCGTGGCGTGGTACGGGTTCGTCGAAGGCAAGACCGACGAGATGACGCCGTTCAACCCGGTCGATCATGCATCGTCGTTGAAGGTGCCCGTGCTCGGGCTGTACGGCGAGAAGGATCAGAACATCACGCAGGCGTCGCTCGCGGACATGCGCAAGGCGATCCAGACGAGCGATTCGAAGCTCGCGCGCGAATCGGAAATCGTCGTGTATCCGGATGCCGGCCACGCGTTCTTTGCCGACTACCGGCCGAGTTACGTGAAAGGCGATGCCGAGGACGGCTGGAAGCGCGCGATCGAGTGGTTCCACAAGTACGGCGTGATGTAAACGACGGGCGGCGGCAACTACCGCAGTGGCACCGGCCGCCGCGGCGTCGGCCGCCGTTTCATCGTCGTCGCGCCGCGCGGGTGCTCAAGGATTCGGGCCGGTCGCGATCGGTCGCGACGGATCGGCGCTCCATTCGCTCCACGAGCCGGGGTACAGCGACGCGCCGTGCAGGCCCGCCACTTCCAGCGCCAGCGCGTTGTGGCAGGCGGTGACGCCGGAGCCGCATTGCAGGATCACGCGATTCGGCTCGGTGCCGGCCAGCACGGTGGCGAATGCCTCGCGCAATTCATGGCCGGTCTTGAAGCGGCCGTCGGCAGCCAGGTTGTCCTTGAAGAAGCGGTTGCGCGCACCGGGAATGTGGCCGCCCACCCGATCGATCGTTTCATTCTCGCCGCGATAGCGGTCCGGTGCGCGTGCATCGATCACGACGCGCGCAGGCGACGACACGTTCGCGAGCACGGCCGCTGCATCGACCGTCGATTCGAGCGGCGTGGCCGAGCGGAAGTCGCCGGCGACCGGTTGCGGCACGTCGGTCGTCAGCGGCTGGCCGGCCGCTTCCCAGGCCTGCAGGCCGCCGTCGAGCACCGCAACCGAATCGTGACCGAGCCAGCGCAACAGCCACCACAGGCGTGCCGCATAGGCGCCGCCTTGCGCGTCGTACGCGACGACCTGCTGGCCCTGCTTGAGGCCGCGGCTGGCGAGCAGCGTCGCGAGCGCGTCGCGGGTCGGTAGCGGATGGCGGCCGTTGGTGCCCGTCTTGCGGCCCGACAGGTCGCGGTCGAGATGAAGATATTGCGCGCCGGGGAGGTGGCCGGCCGCGTACGCGGCTTCGCCGGCGCCGGGATCGGCGAGATCGAAGCGGCAGTCGAACAATGCCACGCTGCCGGGCGCCGCGGCCAGGCGCTCGGCGAGATTGGCGGCGGAAATGAGCGTGGTGTAATGAGTGTGTGGCATGACGGCTCCCTCGAGTGCAAATGGCCTGACACTCCAAGTCTAAACAAAAAAAGACGGGCCGAAGCCCGTCTTTTCGTTTGCCGGAGGCCGGGCGGCGTCAAAGCGCCGCATCCGCCGTCAGAGGTCGCCGAGGTGGCGGCGCAGGAACTCGTGGAAGTGCTGCATCCCGTCTTCCATCGGGCTCTGATACGGGCCGACCTGCGACTCGCCGCGCGCCATCAGCGCACGGCGGCCTGCGTCCATCCGCATCGCGATCTCGTCGTCCTCGACGGCCGTTTCCATATAGGCGGCGCGCTCGGCCTCGACGAATTCGCGCTCGAACAGCGCGATTTCCTCGGGGTAATAGAACTCGACGATGTTGGTCGTCTTCTGCGGCCCGCGCGGGATCAGCCACGACACGACCAGCACGTGCGGATACCACTCGATCATCAGGCCCGGGTAGTAGACCATCCAGATCGCGCCGAACTCCGGCGGCACGCCGTTGCGGAATTTCAGCACCTGCTCGTGCCATTTCTGGTAAGTCGCGCTGCCCGGCTTCGCGAGGGCGTTGTGCACGCCGACCGTCTGCACGCTGTACCAGTCGCCGAACTCCCATTTGAGATCGTCGCACGACACGAAGCTGCCGAGGCCCGGGTGGAACGGGACGACGTGATAATCCTCGAGGTAGACCTCGATGAACGTCTTCCAGTTGTAATCGCACTCGTGCACTTCGACGTGATCGAACTGGTACTCGGAGAAGTCGAAGTGATGCTTCGTACCGAGGTTGGCGAGGTCGCGCGCGACGTTGCGGCCCTCGGCCTCGAACAGCAGCCCCTGCCAGTTCTGCAGCGGGCTCTTGCCGAGGTTCAGGCACGGTTTGTCGGGGAAGTGCGGTGCGCCGAGCAGCTCGCCTTCGAGGTCGTACGTCCAGCGGTGCAGCGGGCACACGATGTTCTGCGTGCGGCCGCGCCCGTTGAGCATGATCGCCTGCCGGTGGCGGCACACGTTCGACAGCAGCTCGATCTGGTTCGTCTGGTTACGGACCAGCACGCGGCCTTCCTGCTCGGACGGCAGCGCGAAATAATCCCCCGCCTCGGGCACCATCAACTCGTGCCCGACGTAACGAGGTCCTTTCTTGAAGAGGGTTTCGATCTCGCGCTCGAGTAGCGCCTCATCGAAATATGCAGTGACTGGAAGCTGGCTGTGGGCCGACTTCAACTGAAGCGCATCGCTCAGATTGGACATTCCCACTCCCGGTGTTAGCGTGAAAGCAGTGAACAACCCAACCATCGAAAAATCGATTTAGGGAAACGGAGAATTATACCCGGTTCGCCTCGCAAGGCTAGGATTAAGTGCCTGATTTGTGTCAATTTTTTGTCGGGCTGCCCTCGAAAGGCGCACACTGTGCGCTGGAGATGGGGCCGGAATTGTGCGCGGGCGCCCAAGACGGCAGGTCGGAAAATTCTCTTTTGCCGTAGAATGTCCGACTTGTTTTGAAATTTGACACCTCGTCCATGGCGAAAACCGCATCCCCAGGCGCCACGCCGCCCGGCAATGGCACCGAACCGTTGCCGGACAATTACGAGATGGCGCTCGCGGAACTCGAGACGCTGGTTGCCCGGATGGAAGGCGGCGCGTTGAGCCTCGAGGATTCACTGGCGGCGTATCGCCGCGGTGCGACCCTCGTTGCGTTTTGCCAACAGCAGCTCGAGAAAGTGGAGCAGCAGGTTCGCGTGCTCGACGGCGCGACGCTGAAGCCGCTTTCGTCCGGAACGGCCGCCACGGACGGCGAAGACGACGATCTATGACATTCGAACAATGGATGCGGTCCGTGCTTGACCGTGTCGAGGACGCACTCGGCCACTATCTGCCGGCTGAAACCGCGATGCCCGCGAAACTTCACGAGGCGATGCGCTACGCGGTCCTCGGTGGCGGCAAGCGCGTTCGCCCGCTGCTGTGCCATGCGGCAGGCGAGCTGACCGGTGCGACGGAGGCGGCACGCAACGCCGCGGCGGCGGCGCTGGAGATGATCCACGTCTACTCGCTCGTGCACGACGACATGCCGTGCATGGACGACGACGCGCTGCGTCGCGGCAAGCCGACCGTGCACGTGCAGTACGACGAACCGACGGCGCTGCTGGTCGGTGACGCGCTGCAGTCGCAGGCGTTCGTGGCGTTGACCGATGCCGAGGCGCTGTCGCCGGTGCAGCAGGCGGCGCTCGTGCGCGAGCTGGCGCTGGCGAGCGGCTCGATCGGCATGGCTGGCGGGCAGGCGATCGACCTGGCGAGCGTCGGCCTGAAGCTGACGCGCGAACAGCTCGAAACGATGCACCGGATGAAGACGGGCGCATTGCTGCGCGCGGCCGTGCGGATGGGCGCGCTGGCCGGCGAGACGCCGTCGGCGGAAACGATGGCCGCGCTGGATGTTTACGCGGGGGCCGTGGGTCTGGCCTTCCAGGTCGTCGACGACATTCTCGACGTCACGACCGATTCGGCGACGCTCGGCAAGACGGCCGGCAAGGACGCGGCGAACGACAAGCCGACCTATGTATCGATCCTCGGTCTCGAGGCGTCGCGCGAGCTGGCAGCGCAGCTGCGCGCCGAAGCGCACGACGCGCTGAAACCGTTCGGCGCACGCGCACAGCGTCTGGCCGAACTTGCCGACCTGGTAGTGAACCGGGTCAGCTGACGCGAAAGCCCGCCGCCGCGCACACGCTACGGTGCGTGCAAAAGAATGCGGGCGCGTTTGATTTCCTACAATGGAACGACGATGTACGACTTGCTGAAAACCATCGACGACCCGGCGGATTTGCGCCGCCTCGATCGTCGCCAACTGCAACCGCTCGCGGATGAACTGCGCGCGTTCGTGCTCGACAGCGTGTCGAAGACGGGCGGCCATTTGTCGTCCAACCTCGGGACGGTCGAGCTGACGATCGCGTTGCACTACGTGTTCAACACGCCGAACGATCGCATCGTCTGGGACGTGGGTCACCAGACCTACCCCCACAAGATCCTGACGGGCCGCCGCGACCAGATGCATTCGCTGCGTCAGTACGACGGCATCTCGGGCTTCCCGCGCCGCAGCGAGTCGGAATACGACACGTTCGGCACCGCGCACTCGAGCACGTCGATCTCGGCGGCGCTCGGCATGGCGATCGGCAGCCAGCTGAACGGCGACGACCGCTTCTCGATCGCGGTGATCGGCGACGGCGCGATGACGGCCGGCATGGCGTTCGAGGCGATGAACAACGCGGGCGTGTCGGAAGATGCGAAGCTGCTCGTGATCCTCAACGACAACGACATGTCGATCTCGCCGCCGGTCGGCGCGCTGAATCGCCATCTCGCCCGCCTGATGTCGGGCCGCTTCTATGCGGCTGCGCGCGCGGGCGTCGAGCGCGTGCTGAGCGTGGCGCCGCCGGTGCTCGAACTCGCGCGCAAGCTCGAGGAGCATGCGAAGGGCATGGTCGTGCCGGCCACGCTGTTCGAGGAGTTCGGCTTCAACTACATCGGCCCGATCGATGGTCACGATCTCGATTCGCTGATCCCGACGCTGCAGAACATCCGCGAACTGCGCGGCCCGCAGTTCCTGCACGTGGTGACGAAGAAAGGCCAGGGCTACAAGCTCGCCGAAGCCGATCCGGTGCTCTATCACGGCCCCGGCAAGTTCAACCCGGCCGAAGGCATCAAGCCGTCGACGACGCCCGCGAAGAAGACTTACACGCAGGTGTTCGGCGAGTGGCTGTGCGACGAAGCCGAGCGCGATACGCGCGTGGTCGGCATCACGCCCGCGATGCGCGAAGGTTCGGGCATGGTCGAGTTCGAGAAGCGCTTCAAGGATCGCTACTACGACGTGGGCATCGCCGAGCAGCACGCGGTGACGTTCGCGGGCGGTCTCGCGACCGAGGGGCTGAAGCCCGTCGTCGCGATCTACTCGACGTTCCTGCAACGTGCGTACGACCAGTTGATCCACGACGTCGCGCTGCAGAACCTGCCGGTCGTGTTCGCGATCGATCGCGCGGGCCTCGTCGGCGCGGACGGCGCGACGCATGCGGGCGCATACGATCTCGCGTTCATGCGCTGCATCCCGAACATGACGATCATGGCCGCGTCCGACGAGAACGAATGCCGCCAGATGCTGCACACGGCGCTGCAGCAGCCGAACCCGACTGCGGTGCGTTATCCGCGCGGCGCGGGCACGGGCGTGGCGACGGTGAAGGAATTCACCGAGATCCCGCTCGGCAAGGGTGAAGTGCGTCGCCGCACGTCGCAGCCGGAAGGCAAGCGCGTCGCGATCCTCGCGTTCGGCACGATGGTTGCACCGTCGCTCGCCGCTGCCGAGGAACTCGATGCAACGGTCGCGAACATGCGCTTCGTGAAGCCGGTCGATGCGGCGCTCGTGCGCGAGCTGGCCGAAACGCACGACTACCTCGTCACGGTCGAGGAAGGCTGCGTGATGGGTGGCGCGGGCTCGGCCTGCGTGGAAGCCCTGATGGAGAGTGGGGTTATCCGACCCGTACTACAATTGGGCCTCCCTGACCAGTTCGTCGACCACGGCGACCACGCGAAGCTGCTGGCGCAATGCGGCCTCGACGGCGCGGGCATCGCGAAGTCGATTCGCGAACGCTTCCTGAGCCCGGCGGCCGATGTCGCCGGCCACGCGAAGCGCGTCGCATAAGCTGGCGCCGCCTGCGGGCGGCGTCGGTGCGACTGGCGCAACCGGTCTTCATTGATGCGGAAAACATGGGCCTGCGGGCCCATGTTGCTTTTCCGGCTGCCGCATGATGCGGCGTGCGCGTCGTCGAACGCGCGGCTTACAAGGATTGAACAAGATGAACCAGATGAATCCCGCCTTCGTGATGCCCGACGTGCAGAGCACGGTGGATACCCGTCAGATCCCGATTCAGCGCGTGGGCGTGAAGGCGGTCCGGCATCCGTTGACGGTGTGTACCGAAAGCGGCGACGTGCAACCGACCGTCGGTGTCTGGAATCTCGACGTCCGTCTGCCGGCCGATCAGAAGGGCACGCACATGTCGCGCTTCGTCGCGCTGCTCGAGGAGAACCGCGCGCCGCTGACGGTCGAGCGCTTCCGCGCGATGCTCGCGTCGATGCTCGTGAAGCTCGAAGCCGAGGCCGGCCGCATCGAAGTCACGTTCCCGTATTTCGTGAACAAGACCGCGCCGGTGTCCGGCGTGCAGAGCCTGCTCGACTATGAAGTGACGCTCGCCGGCGAAAGCCGCAACGGCGACACGCGCCTGTTCCTGAAGGTGCTCGTGCCGGTGACGAGCCTGTGCCCGTGCTCGAAGAAGATCTCGCAGTACGGCGCGCACAACCAGCGCTCGCACGTGACGATCGATGCCGAGCTGGCCGCCGATCTGCCGGTCGAGGCGCTGATCCGCATCGCGGAAGAAGAGGCGTCGTGCGAACTGTGGGGGCTGTTGAAGCGTCCGGACGAGAAGTTCGTCACCGAGCGCGCATACGAGAACCCGAAGTTCGTCGAGGATCTGGTGCGCGACGTCGCACAACGTCTTGATGCGGACGAGCGGGTGGTTGCTTACGTGCTCGAAGCCGAGAACTTCGAATCGATCCACAATCACAGCGCGTATGCGTTGATCGAACGCGACAAGCGGCAGGCTGCATAACGCCGCGACTGCGGCATTTTGTCCTGCCAATGAGAAAAGCCGCTCGAACGAGCGGCTTTTTCGTTTTCCGGCGGGCAGTGTCGTGCGGCGCGATTCAGCCCGCGAGCGACGCGAGATCCCAGCGCGGCTTCACCGTGAACGCGTAGTCGGCATTCGCCTGTTCCGGCCAGCGGCCGAGCCGCAGCGCGCCCGCGAGGGCGATCATCGCGCCGTTGTCGGTGCAGAGCGCGAGATCGGGGTAGTGCACGTCGAAGCCGCGCTTGGCCGCGGCCGCCGACAGTGCCGCGCGCAACTGGCGGTTCGCGCCGACGCCGCCCGCGACCACGAGGCGCTTGAGCTTCGTCTTCTTCAGCGCTGCGAGCGACTTCGCGACGAGTACGTCGACGGCCGCATCGACGAAGCCGCGTGCCAGGTCGGCCTTCGCGCGTTCGAGGGCTTCGCCGTCGAGCTTCGCCGCCTCGAATTTCTTCATCTGCGTAAGCACGGCCGTCTTCAGGCCGCTGAAGCTGAAGTCGAGATCGCCCGAATGCAGCATCGGGCGCGGCAGCACGACCGCGCCCGGCGTGCCCGTTTCGGCCAGCTTCGATACTTCGGGGCCGCCCGGGTAACCGAGGCCGATCAGTTTCGCCGTCTTGTCGAACGCTTCGCCGGCCGCGTCGTCGAGCGTTTCGCCGAGCGTCTCGTACACGCCGACGTCGGTCACGCGCATCAGTTGCGTGTGGCCGCCGGAAACCAGCAGCGCGACGAACGGGAACGGCGGCGGCTCGTCGACCAGCAACGGCGACAGCAGGTGGCCTTCGAGGTGATGGATGCCGACGGTCGGCTTGTTCCACGCGAGCGCGAGTGCATTCGCGATGCTCGCGCCGACCAGCAGCGCGCCGGCGAGGCCGGGGCCCTGCGTGAACGCGATCGCGTCGATGTCGTCGCGGCGCGTGCCGCTTTGCGCCATCACTTCCTCGAGCAGCGGCAGCGCGCGGCGGATATGGTCGCGCGATGCGAGCTCGGGTACGACGCCGCCGTAGTCGCGATGCATCGCGATCTGCGAATGGAGCGCGTGCGCGAGCAGGCCGCGCTGCGTGTCGTAGAGCGCGAGGCCGGTTTCGTCGCAGGAGCTTTCGATGCCGAGAACGAGCATGGGTGCGGGCGGGGCACGCCGTTTCGGGCGCGCCGCAGGTAGGTCAACGTAACCCGAAATTATAGCAGGCGGGGGCTCACGGCCCCTGCGGGCGGCCCGAGCCCGAGGCCGGGCGGGTACAATCCGCGCCATGGAAACTTATGACATCGCCGTGATCGGCGCGGGCGCCGCCGGCATGATGAGCGCCGCGGTCGCCGGCCAGCTCGGCCGCCGCGTCGTGCTGATCGATCACGCACCGCGGCTCGCCGAGAAAATCCGCATCTCGGGCGGCGGCCGCTGCAACTTCACGAACCTGTACGCCGGGCCCGACAACTACCTGTCGTCGAATCCGCATTTCGCGCGCTCGGCGCTCGCGCGCTATACGCCGCGCGACTTTCTCGGACTGCTCAAGCGCCATCACGTGACCTGGCACGAAAAGCACAAGGGCCAGCTCTTTTGCGACCACGGCAGCGACGCGATCATCGACGTGCTGAAGCACGAGTGCGACGCGGGCGGCATCGCGTGGCGCCGGCCCGTCGTCGTCGACGCGGTGCGCCATGCGCCGTCCGACGGCTTCACGCTCGACACGCAGCAGGCCGGCCCGATCGGGGCGCGCGCATTGATCGTCGCGACCGGCGGGCTGTCGATTCCGAAGATCGGTGCGACCGATTTCGGCTACCGGCTCGCGAAGCAGTTCGGCCACAAGCTCGTCGATACGCGGCCCGCGCTCGTGCCGCTGACGTTCGCGCCGCAGGACTGGGCGCCGTTCGCGCCGCTGTCCGGCGTATCGCTCGAGGTGCGCGTATCGACCGGCGACAAGAAGCGCGGCGGCGAATTCGTCGAGGACCTGCTGCTGACCCATCGCGGGCTGTCCGGTCCAGGCATCCTGCAGATCTCGAGCTACTGGCAGCCCGGCGACCCGATCCGCGTCGACCTGCTGCCGCAGCGCGACACGGTGGCCGATCTGCTCGACGCGAAACGCACGTCGAAGCGCCAGATCGGCTCACTGCTCGCCGACTGGGTGCCGTCGCGCCTCGCGCATGCGTGGCTCGACACGCATCGCGTCGCGGCCGACGCGCGGCTCGCGGATCTGCCCGACAAGACGCTGCGCCAGATCGGTGACGCGCTGTCCGGCTGGACGCTGACGCCGAACGGCACCGAAGGCTACAAGAAGGCCGAGGTGACGAAGGGCGGGGTCGATACGCGCGAGCTGTCGTCGGCGACGATGATGAGCGCGCGCGTGCCGGGGCTGTTCTTCGTCGGCGAGGCGGTGGACGTGACGGGCTGGCTCGGCGGCTACAACTTCCAGTGGGCATGGGCGTCCGGCACGGCGGCCGGGCAGGCCGCGGCCGAGTATGCGCGAGGCGCCTGACGCGCCGGCCGGCGCCGTTCCGGCGGGTTGGGGTCCGTGCCTTTGAACAATCGCTCTGCTATACTCAGTAATCTTTCCTTGCAAACCTTTATTCGTGTCGGATCATGACGATCATTCGCGTTAAAGAGAACGAGCCGTTCGAAGTTGCAATGCGTCGCTTCAAGCGCACGATCGAGAAGAACGGTCTGCTGACCGAGCTTCGTGCGCGCGAGTTTTACGAGAAGCCGACCGCAGAACGCAAGCGTAAGAAGGCCGCTGCGGTGAAGCGTCATTACAAGCGGATTCGCAGCCAGACGCTGCCGAAGAAGCTGTACTGAACGATTGGGCGCCGCGCGGTTCGCTGAGCGGCGCACCGGGGACTCCGTGCGATCGAATGCGATCGCGCAGCCGATCAGGCGGCGAGTCGCCGATGCCGGATTCGAGCAACCCGCTTGAGACACTGTCCCAAGCGGGTTTTTGTGTTGACGCCCATTCGCGGGCGTCGGATTCACGTTTCCATCCCGGGTGAAAGATGAGTTTGAAAGAGCAGATCAGCGAAGACATGAAGGCCGCGATGCGCGCGAAGGAAAGCGAGCGCCTGGCAACGATTCGCCTGCTGATGGCCGCGATCAAGCAGCGCGAAGTCGACGATCGGGTCACGCTCGACGACGCGGGCATCACGGCCGTGATCGACAAGATGATCAAGCAGCGCAAGGATTCGATCAGCCAGTTCCAGGCCGCCGGTCGCGACGATCTGGTCGCGAAGGAGCAAGCCGAGCTGACCGTGCTGGGCGGCTACATGCCCGCGCAACTGTCGGACGCCGAAGTGGCGGCCGAGGTGCAGGCGGCCGTCGCGCAAACCGGCGCGGCCGGCCCGCAGGACATGGGCAAGGTGATGGGCGTGCTGAAGGGCAAGCTCGCCGGCCGTGCCGACATGACGGCCGTTTCCGCGCAAGTCAAGGCCGCGCTCACGAAGTAAAAACCCGTTCCCGGCGCGCCCAGCGATGCGTGCGCCGGGCGTCGTATTGTCTTTTTTCGCTCGATCCCACGGTGATTCCGCATTCGTTCCTGCAGGATTTGCTGAACCGCGTCGATATCGTCGACGTGGTGGGCCGGTACGTGCAGCTCAAGAAGGGCGGCGCCAACTTCATGGGGCTGTGCCCGTTCCATAACGAGAAGAGCCCGTCGTTTACCGTGAGCCCGACCAAGCAGTTCTATCACTGCTTCGGTTGCGGCGCGCACGGCACCGCGATCGGCTTCCTGATGGAGCATGCGGGGCTCACGTTCCCCGAAGCCGTGCAGGAACTCGCGCAATCCGTCGGGCTGACCGTGCCGCACGAACCGTCGATGCGCGGCGGCGGTGGGGGCGGAGGCGGTGGCGGCGACTATCCGGCGCCCGTGTCGAAATCGGTGGCGACCGCGCTGTCCGATGCGATGACGGCGGCCTGCGACTACTACCGCAAGCAGTTGCGCGGCGCGACCGTCGCGATCCAGTACCTGAAGAACCGGGGCCTGACCGGCGAGATCGCCGCACGCTTCGGTCTTGGCTATGCGCCGGACGGCTGGCAGAACCTCGAGGCCGCGTTCCCGGACTATCGCGACGAGTCGCTCGTCGAGGCGGGGCTCGTGATCGTCAGCGAGAAAACCGACGCCCAGGGCGTCGCGCGCCGCTACGACCGGTTCCGCGAGCGGATCATGTTCCCGATCCGCAACGTGAAGGGGCAGGTGATCGGTTTCGGCGGCCGCGTGCTCGGCAGCGGCGAACCGAAGTACCTGAATTCGCCTGAAACGCCGTTGTTCAACAAGGGCAGCGAGCTGTACGGGCTGTTCGAGGCGCGGCTCGCGATTCGCGAGCGCAAGTACGTGCTGGTCGTCGAAGGCTACATGGACGTCGTCGCGCTCGCGCAGCTCGGGTTTCCGAACGCGGTCGCGACGCTCGGCACCGCATGCACGCCGATTCACGTGCAGAAGCTGCTGCGCCAGACCGACACGGTCATTTTCAGTTTCGACGGCGATTCGGCCGGGCGGCGCGCGGCCCGGCGCGCGCTCGAGGCCTGCCTGCCGCATGCGGGCGACAACCGCACGATCCGGTTCCTTTTTCTGCCGACCGAGCACGATCCGGACAGCTACGTGCGCGAATTCGGCGCGGAGGCGTTCTCCGAGCAGGTCGAACGCGCGATGCCGCTGTCGCAATTTCTGTTGAACGAAGCGATTGCCGGCAAGGCGCTCGATCAGCCGGAAGGCCGCGCGAAGGCGCTCTTCGATGCGAAGCCGCTGTTGCAGGCGCTGCCCGCGAACGCGTTGCGCGCGCAGATCATGCACATGTTCGCCGACCGTCTCGACATCCCGTTCGAAGAGGTCGCGGCGCTGTCGGACGTCGATACGCGCATCGCGACGCCGCCGCGCCAGGCGCCCGCGCGCAGCGAGCGGCGCCGCGTGACGGACAGCGAAAAGCGCGCGTTGCGTACGCTGGTGATGCATCCGCGCATCGCATCGCAGCTTGACGACGAACAGATTGCGACCCTGCGCGCGCTGCCGCGCATCGGCGAGCTGTTCGCGGAAGTCGTCGATCATGCGCGCGCGCTGGGCGACGGCGCGGAGTTCCGGCTGCTGTCGGATGTCCTCAGGACGTCCTCGAACGGGGCGACTTACGAGGAAATCTTCCGCGAAATTCTGGACTATGATGAAAACGTCCGCGATTTGCTGTTACAGAATCCGGAAGACGAGACGGTGCCCGAGCGGCAGCGTGAGCAGGAGAGGATCGCGGGGGAGGAGCTGCAGGCAGCGGTGCTCAAGATGCGCTATGACGCCTGCTGCGACCGGCTGGACAGGCTGGCGCGGCAATCCACCTTCACCCCCGAGGAACTGGCCGAATTGACGGAATTGAACCAGCAGCGAACCGACATGAAGCGTCGGCTCGGGCTGTAGGCGGCTGGGGCGCTTAGAGAGGGCTCCCCAGCGTGCTATAATATAAGGTTTCCAGCGGTTTGTTTTCCAAGCAGAGGCGAGAATCGCGATGGCAAAGACGACAGGCGGAAAGAAAGCAACAGGCAAGGGCTCGACGGAGCCGACCAAGAAGGTCACAGCGGCCAAGTCTGCTTCTTCCACCAGGACAACGTCTTCAGCCACGTCAGCCCCTGCAGGAAAGAAAACCGCGGCCGGCACTGCTCAGGCTGCGCCGGCGCCGGCAGCCAGAACACGGGCTGCCGCCAGACCCGACTCCGGGCCGGCCAAGCCGGCGGCGAAGCGGGCAAGTGCGAAAAGCGCAAGGGACACGACTGCCGACGCGGACGAAACGGCAGTACGTACTACTCATGCACCCACGGTTCAACCGGCTGTCGTCCAGCAGCCGCGAGTCGATATAGCCGGTACGGCGAACTCCATGACCAAAAAGCTGAACGAAGTATCCGTCGAAGACGACGCAAATCAGAGCGACGAGCAGCCCGCAGCCGCGGCTGCACCGGGCAAGTCCAAGGTGCGCGATCGTCGCGCCAAGGAAAAGGCGCTGCTGAAGGAAGCGTTCGCGACGAGCACGCCGGGCACGGCCGAGGAGCTCGAAGAGCGCCGCGTGAAACTGCGCGCGCTGATCAAGCTCGGCAAGGAGCGCGGCTTCCTCACGTACGCCGAAATCAACGACCACCTGCCGGACAACTTCACCGAGACGGAAGCCCTCGAGGGCATCATCGGCACGTTCAACGACATGGGCGTGGCGGTTTACGAGCAGGCGCCGGACGCGGAAACGCTGCTCCTGAACGACAACGCGCCCGCCGCGTCGTCGGACGATGAAGTCGAGGAGGAAGCGGAAGTCGCGCTGTCCACCGTCGATTCGGAATTCGGCCGCACGACCGATCCGGTCCGGATGTACATGCGCGAGATGGGCACGGTCGAGCTGCTCACGCGCGAAGGCGAAATCGAGATCGCGAAGCGGATCGAGGACGGCCTGCGCCACATGGTGATGGCCATCTCCGCGTGCCCGACGACGATCGCCGACATCCTCGCGATGGCCGAACGCGTCGCGAACGAAGAGATCCGCGTCGACGAGCTCGTCGACGGCCTGCTCGATCCGAATGCTTCGGACTCCGCCGATACGGACGGCTTCTCCGCGAAGGAAGCGGAAGCCATCGAGAACGAGGACGAGGAAGCCGAAGAGGAAGAGGAAGAAGAGGAAGAGGAGGAAGACGACGGTGCCGCGCAGGCATCGGCGAACGCCGCCCAGCTCGAAGCCCTCAAGCGCGCATCGCTCGAGAAGTTCTCGCAGATCAGCGAGTGGTTCGACAAGATGCGCCGCGCGTTCGAGAAGGAAGGCTACAAGTCGAAGGCCTACCTGAAGGCGCAGGAAACGATCCAGAGCGAACTGATGACGATCCGCTTCACCGCGCGTACCGTCGAACGCCTGTGCGACACGCTGCGCGCGCAGGTGGACGAAGTGCGTCAGGTCGAGCGTCAGATCCTGCACATCGTCGTCGACAAGTGCGGCATGCCGCGCTCGGAATTCATCGCGCGCTTCCCGGGCAGCGAGACGGATCTCGACTGGGCCGAGAAGATCACCGCGGAAGGCCATCCGTACAGCGCGGTGCTGTCGCGTAACGTCCCGGCGATCCGCGAACAGCAGCAGCGCCTGCTCGACCTGCAGGCGCGCGTCGTGCTGCCGCTGAAGGACCTGAAGGAAACCAACCGCCAGATGGCGGCCGGCGAACTGAAGGCGCGTCAGGCGAAGCGCGAAATGACCGAGGCCAACCTGCGTCTCGTGATCTCGATCGCGAAGAAGTACACGAACCGCGGCCTGCAGTTCCTCGACCTGATCCAGGAAGGCAACATCGGCCTGATGAAGGCGGTGGACAAGTTCGAATACCGTCGCGGCTACAAGTTCTCGACCTATGCGACGTGGTGGATCCGTCAGGCCATCACGCGTTCGATCGCCGACCAGGCGCGCACGATCCGTATTCCGGTTCACATGATCGAAACGATCAACAAGATGAACCGCATCTCGCGGCAGATCCTGCAGGAAACCGGTCTCGAGCCGGACCCGGCAACGCTCGCCGAGAAGATGGAGATGCCGGAAGACAAGATCCGCAAGATCATGAAGATCGCGAAGGAGCCGATCTCGATGGAAACGCCGATCGGTGACGACGACGATTCCCATCTCGGCGACTTCATCGAGGACACCAACACGGTCGCGCCGGCGGATGCCGCGCTGCATGCCAGCATGCGCGACGTCGTGAAGGACGTGCTCGATTCGCTGACGCCGCGCGAGGCGAAGGTGCTGCGGATGCGTTTCGGTATCGAGATGAGCACCGATCACACGCTCGAGGAAGTCGGCAAGCAGTTCGACGTCACGCGCGAGCGGATCCGTCAGATCGAGGCCAAGGCGCTGCGCAAGCTGCGTCACCCGAGCCGTTCCGACAAGCTGAAGTCGTTCCTCGAAGGGAACTGATTTCCAGCGTCTCTCTTACGAACGCCGCCGGTATCCGCATGATGCCGGTGGCGTTCGTTCCCTCTGTCGTCTTTGTTGTTACAATGCCGGCCCGGCTTCGTTGCCGGGGGGCGTGTAGCACGCTTTGCTTCTCGTCTGGGCCCCTAGCTCATGCTTGGTTAGAGCAGCGAACTCATAATTCGTTGGTGCCGGGTTCGACTCCCGGGGGGCCCACCAGATTTCATGCCGCGCCGCGCAGTATCGCGGCATGCCGAAAACCCGCGATCGCGTCATGCGTCGCGGGTTTTTCTTTGGGCGGCCGCGCGGTGCAATCAGGAAAACAACGAGGGGCTGCCGCGCCGATGGCAATCGAAGTATGCTGTGGCGCGGCCGGCCACGGCGCGATACGCGCGCACGTCAGGACCGCCGATCAATGCCGCCTCCATTCGGCGGCCAGAACAAACGGATTTCACCCGGGAGCGGGGACGGCGATCATGATCAGGCTGCGTTCGTGGGGTGCGATTCTGTCGTTGCTGATGCTTGCCGCGTGCGCGAGCCTGCCGCCGCAGGCCGACCGCGCGCCGACGCATGCATTCACCGATACCGACGATACGCGCCTCGGCGTGGCATTTCGCCAGCAGGCTGCCGCCCATCCGGGGCAGGACGCATTTCATTTGCTGACCGATCCGGTCGACGCACTGGACGCGCGCGTGCTGCTCGCCGACCGCGCCGAGCGTTCGCTGGACCTTCAGTACTACATCTGGCACGACGACCTGACCGGCCACGAACTGGCCGACGCCGTCATGCGTGCGGCCGACCGCGGCGTGCGCGTGCGCGCGCTGCTCGACGATCTCGGCACCAACGCCGACGACCGCAAGCTGCTCGAGATCAGCGCGCATCCGAACATCGAGATCCGGCTGTTCAATCCGGTGGCGTCGCGCCGGTTCAAGAAGCTCGGCACCCTGTTCGAGTTCTCGCGCGTCAACCGGCGCATGCACAACAAGGCGATGATCGCGGACAACCAGGCGGCGATCGTCGGCGGGCGCAATATCGGCGACGAATACTTCGGCGCATCGTCGATGCTGGAGTTTGGCGATCTCGATGTCGTCGTTCACGGGCCGGTCGTGAAAGACATCTCGACGGAATTCGATACGTTCTGGAATTCGCCGTACGCGTATCCGGTCGATACGCTGGTCGGGCACGATGCGGCGCCGGGCGGCCTCGAGCGCGAGCGAGAACGGTTGCGCGACTACCTGAGGGCCATGGAGGACAATCCGTACGTGCTCGAGGCCCGCCAGCGGCTCGACCGGATCGTCCACGGGCAGGGCACGGAGCTGTCGTGGGGGCATGCGACGGTGCTGTACGACGATCCGTCGAAGATCGCGCATCCGCCGAAGGACCGCGACGGCCACCTGATGCCGCAGTTGCGTGCGCTTGCGTTGCAGCCCCGGCACGACCTGCTGATCGTGTCGCCGTATTTCGTGCCCGGCAAGGAAGTGGTCGAGCGGCTGCGCGCGCTCACGGCGCGCGGCGTGCGCGTGACGGTGCTGACCAATTCGCTCGCATCGACCGATGTGGCGGCCGTGCATGCCGGCTACCGCCGCTATCGAAGCGATCTGGTGAATGCCGGCGTGCGGCTTTACGAGCGCCGGCCCTCGGGCGACAAGAGCATTTCGAAGCAGGTGATCATCGGCTCGTCGCGCGCATCGCTGCATGCGAAGACCTACGTATTCGATCACACGAGCATCTTCATCGGGTCGATGAATCTCGATCCGCGCTCGCTGAACCTCAATACGGAGATCGGCGTTTACTGCGAGAGCCCGGCGATTGCATCGCAGGTGGCCGACGATCTGGAGGCGCGGCTCGACCAGATCGCGTGGCGTGTCGAGGCGAGAACCGATCCGGCCGGCAGCGGGCGCCTCAAGTGGGTTCAGACGGATGCAGACGGGAAGGTCACCGAGATCGATCACGAACCGGAAGTGTCGGCGCCGCGGCGGATGGAAGTGTGGTTTCTCGGGCTGTTTCCGATCGAATCGCAACTGTGAGCGGCACTCAGTGCCGCGCGCGGCGGTGCTGCTCGATGACGTCGGCAAACTGCATCGCCGCTGTCTCGATCGTCGCATCGCTCAGCCCTGAATAGCCGAGCACGAAGCCGTTGTAGCGGCGGCCGTCGCCGATGCAATAGCTGCTCAGCGGTTGCAGCAGCAAGCCGCGGGCGGCGGCCGTGCGCGCGACGTCGGTATCGTGCAGCGGCGCCGCGAGATCCGCGGAAAGATGCATGCCGCCGGGGCTTTCCCGCACGCTCAGCGATGTGCCGAGATGGCGGGCGAGCGCCGCTTCGAGGCCGCCGCGCCGCTCGGCATAGAGCGCCCGCATCTTCCGCAGGTGCCGCGCAAACAGGCCGGTATCGATGAATTCTGCCATCGCCAACTGGTCGGCCGAGTGGCCGCGATGGACGAGTTCGCGCAGCGTGCGCGTGAAGCGGTCGACCAGCACCGGCGGCACCACCATGAAGCCGAGCCGCAGGGCCGGAAACATCGTCTTGCTGAACGTGCCGAGATAGCATACCGGTGCATCCGCATGCAGGCCCTGGATCGCGGGCAGCGGCTGGCCACCGTGACGGAACTCGCTGTCGTAGTCGTCCTCGATGATCCACGCGCCGCATGCACGGGCATGCTCGACGAGCGCCGCGCGGCGCCGCGGGCTCATCAGCGCGCCGAGCGGGTACTGGTGCGACGGTGTCGTATAGATCAGCCGGGGCGGGTGGGTGCGCCACTGCGCGTGGGTCGGCGCCATGCCCTCGCGATCGACCTCGATCGGCACGGGATTCAGGCCGGTCGACCGGAACGCGGTTCTCGCGCCGTTGTAGCAAGGGTTCTCGAGCCAGCCGTATTCCCCGGGATTCGCCAGCATGCGCGCGCAGAGTTCGAGGCTGCTCTGCGTGCCGTCGGTGATGAACACCTGGCCCGTGTCGCAGCGCACACCGCGCGACACGCGGATGTATGCGGCGACCGCGCGCCGCAGTTCGGGCAGCCCTTCGACCGGGCCGTACGCCAGCCGGGCGGGCGTGATGGTCTTCCATGCGCGCTCGATGCAACGACGCCACTGGGCAACCGGGAATTCGTCGAGGGACGGCAGGCCGGGAACGAACGGCAGCATGCGTTCGGGCTCGGGGTCGGCGTTCTCCAGCCCGTGCACGCGCGCCGACAAGTGAACTGGCGCGGGGCCGTCTTCCTTTGCGACGTTCGAGCGGTCGCATCCGTCCCATAGCGTGATCGTGCCGTTGCGCGTGGCCGCCACGAAGCCTTCCTCGGCAAGACGCTCGTACGCATAGACCGCGGAATTGCGCGCGATGCCCAGCTCGGCCGCGAGCACGCGCGTCGACGCGAGCCGCGTGCCGGGCGGGAGGTGCCCGTCCAGCAGCATGTTGCGCAGGCTCCGGTAGAGGGCTTCCTGCCGACTATGCGTTGTCGCGCCGTCCTGTCTGGCAAGCGACGAGATGAGCAGCGCGAGATCCATGGGCTGGTTCCAGAAATTTTCGTTATGCTGGTTCTTTCGAAGAGGCCGCGCGCATCGTATCGTTCACGTTCTCGCGGGGCAGGCCGGCAACGCGCATTTTCAGCGATCGGCGCGACTGGCGGGATGCGCGTATTTTGCTCGATTCGACGAGCGACTGTCGATGGGCGGGGTAGTCGCGCGCTCATGCACGGGTACGGCACGATGCCGATACCATTCATTTCGCAGTACAGATAGATGAACGAAAAGACCGATCTCTCTTCCACGCCGCGTACGACCATTCGCCGCCTGCCTGAACTGGCGAGCCACGATCGCACGATGCTCCACCGCATCGTGGACGAAGCGTATGTCTGTCACATCGCGTTCGGCGACGGGCAGAACACGCACTGCATTCCGACCGCGCACTGGAGAAGGGGCGACGCGCTCTATATCCACGGGTCGAACGGCAGCCGCATGGTCAAGGCATTGTCGGCCGGCGCGCAGGCTTGCGTTGCGATGACGCTGCTGGACGGCCTCGTGCTGGCGAGATCCGCCTTCAATCATTCGATGAATTATCGATCCGCGGTGATCTACGGGCAGTTCGACGTGATCGAAGGCAGCGCGGAAAAACTCGCCGCGCTGGATGCATTGATGGACAAGATCGCGCCGGGCCGCAAGCATGAAGCGCGGCCGGGCAATTCGAAGGAAATCAATGCGACCAGCGTGCTGCGGATTTCGATGGCGGAAGCGGCCGTGAAAATCAGCGATTCGCTGCCGTCCGACAAAGAGGAAGATCTCGGGCTGGCGGTGTGGGCCGGGATCCTGCCACTGAAGACGACACGCGGCGCGCCGGTCCATGCAGACGGCAACGTGGTGGTGCCGGACTACGTCCGGAACTGGGCCGATTGAAGGGCGCGGCGGCGCGTGGCGTGGCGGGCCGTAGCGCCCGCCTGGCCAAGATGTCGGCGTGTCGTGCTTTTACCCCGGCCGATGTTCGCGCGATTCGTGCGGCGGGTGCGACTCGGCCGGATGCGGCGCGTGCGCATGCTCGGGCGCTGCTTGCCGAGGCTGCGGTGCCGCGTGTTCGCGTGGCGGCGCTTCGGGGTGCGGCTGCATCTCCTTGCGTTGTTGCTGTTGTGCTGCCTCGCTCCGCTGCTGTTGCCGGGCCTCGTCACGTTGCTGCGCTTCCACGCGTTGCTGCTGTTGCGCTTCGTCGCGCTGCTGCGCCTGAGCGTGTTCCTGCTGTTGGGCGGCATTGCGTTGCTGCAGCGCTTCGCGCTGCTGGGCCGCGTCGTGTCGCTGCATTTCCGCGCGTTGTTGCTGCTGTTGCTGCGCCGCCGCGCGAGTCTCCTGCGCGGCATGTTCGCGCTGCATCGCCTGCTGCCGCGTGTCGTGCGTCGCACCGGGCGGATGCGGCACAGGCACCTCGGCATGCGGCGCATTCGCGCGATGCTGCGCGAATGCTTCGGGCGCGGGTCGTGCACCGGGGCGCGCGTCGTTTGCACCGAAATGCGGGATCGTCATCGGCGCGGCACCCGGGCGCTGCTCCAGGGCCTGGCCGCGCATCGGCTCCGCGCCCGGCCGGACCGTGTTGCGCTCGATCGTCGTGTTGTTGTTGGTGACGTTGCCGCCGTAGTTGTTCGTGATGCGTGTGTTGCGGATGTTCGTGATGTTGTTGATCACCGTGGTCGACTTCGTCACGTAGGTGGTGTGGTTGTACACCACGGCCGGACGCTGCCAGCCGCCGTGCCACGCCGGGCCTTCGGGGCGCGGTGCGCCCCAGTTCACGCCCCATGCGTGCCAGCCCCAGTCGTGATGCCCGAAGATCGCCGCGCCGACGGCGATGCCGATGCCAAACGTGATCACGCCGGCCGTGACGACTTCGCCGGTGCTGTAGACGGGTGGCCGATACACATAGCCTGGGTAGGACGAAACCGGCTCGCCGTAGACGACGGTCGGGTTGTACGACGGTACGTACACGACATCGGGCTGCGCGGGTTCGATCTCGATCGCCTGCTCGGGCGGCGGCACGATCGCCGGCCCGCTGTAGACCACCGGCGCGTCGGTGGCCGGCGTGTACCCCGCCGGCGCGGCTTGCGCGACTTGCGTGACCCGCATCTGGCCGCTCGAGCGCAGATGGCCGGATTTCTGCGCGCGCTGGCGCATCACCTGGATCGCATTCATCACGTCGGTCGGATCGTTGTAGTACGCCTGTCCGAGCGAGGTGGTCCAGGCCGGGTTCGACGCCATTTGCGACAGCACCGCGGGGAACGCGGTCAGCGCCTTGACGGACGGGTCCCACGGCTGCGCATCGGCGGCGCTCGCGAGCGCCTGGCCCTTCAACGACGGATTTTGCGTCACCCATGTATTGGCGGCCGCTATCTGGTCCGGATACGTTGCGCCCGCGAGCACCAATGCGACCAGCTTGTCGGGGAACAGCGCGATCGGCGCGACCATCTGATAGAGCTGGTCGGCACTCGGCGGCGTGTACGCGACGGGCGTCGACGCGGGCTGTGCCGCCGAGGCGGCGCTCGCATCGCTGGCCGGCGCGGCGGCGCTGCTTTCGTCGCGCTTGTTGCAGGCCGACAGGCCGAGCAGCGACACGATGACGGACGACGCGATCAGCGTCCTGACGGGGCGGTGTGCACGGGCATGGTTCATGTTGTTCGTTCGATGTGGTGACAGCGTTGGCAGGCACGCGGGCCGGGCGATCGGCTCGAACACCATGTCGCGACCGTCCGCGCAGGTTCCGGTGGCATCGGCCGGAGCGGGCGGCTGGATCGTGTTCGCATGGCGGTTGTCCCGCGACGAATCGATACCTTCAGTTAAACGCACGACATGCACGGAAGTTGTCGCGGTGTTGTGTAACAGTGTGTGTGCCTTGCAGTCCGTAAGCGAACAGGCGGGCGCGCGGTAACCGACGTGAAAGTTGTTTGCGCAACGATTGCAAGGTTGGGGGCAGGCGTGATGCTTGCTGCGCGAGGTGAGTGGGCACGGCATGCAAAAAACCCGCGAAGGTTGCGAGGCCTTCGCGGGTTTCTTCAACGCGGTTGAGTACGGCTGCGGCGCACGTGATGCGTTGCGCAACCGTACCCGGTTCGGTCAACGGCCCATCAGCGCGCGAAATCCGACGTGCTCTGGATGAACGTATTCAGCTTCGAGATGTTCACGCTGCCGAAGCCCGTCGTCGCATCCCAGCCGGCCTTCGCCTTGTAGCCGTAAGTGCCGCTGCCGTTGTTGCCGGACGTGACGTCGTGCAGCAGCGCCGCGTTGGTCGGGAAGTACTTGTAGATGCTCGACGCGGGGAACCCGAGCGCGTTGTTGTTGGCCGACTGCAGCCGCGCCCAGATGCCGGTGAAGATCGGCGCGGCGAGGCTCGTGCCGCCTTCGTTGTTCAGGTATCCCGAACCCCACAGCGTGTCCGACGTCTGGCCGTTCACGACGAGAATCGCACCCGTGCGCAGGTCGGCGTCGAAGCCGACGTCGGGCAGCGCGCGCTTGGTCGAGCCGGTGAGGGTCGACGATTGCCACGTCGGCGCGGCCTCGTACTTGCTGTACCCGCCGCCCGTCGACCACACGGTGCCCGGCTGCCAGCTCGGATCGTTCCAGACGATCTCGCTGTTGTACGCATTGGTCGACGTATTGGTGAACAGCGTCGTGCCGCCCACCGCGATCACGTACGGCGACGTGGCCGGCTCGCTCACCGTGTAGGTCGAGCGCGACGGCGTACCGCTCGCGCATTCGTACGCGCCGTGGTCGCCGGCGGAAACGGAGAAGGTTTGCCCTTGCGCGACCGCCTGCTTGAAGATGGTGTCGTCGGTTGCCTGCGAGCCGGTGCTGTTCGCGGACGATTCGCACACGCCGAGCGACACGTTGATCACCTTCGCGACGTTGTCGGTCACGGCCTTGTTGTACGCGGCCGTGATCGCGGTGAGCGTCATCGACGGCGCGACGTAGAACACGACCTGCTTCACGCTGCCGCCGGCCGCGCCGACGATCGACTGGCTGTCGAGGTTCCATTCGACGGTGCCGTCGGTGTCGGTGTACGAACTGCCGGCCGGGCCCGTCTTCACGATGCTGCTGCTGATCGTGCCGAGGCCGTTGTTCGCGGCGAACGTATTGAGGTCGCTCACCGTCTGCGACAGGTCGCCTTCGGAGATGATGCCGACCGTGGTCTGCGAGGCCGTGGGCGTGCCGTCGCCGCCGTAGATCGACGAGAACTCGGTCGGATTGTGCGGCACCGCCGACGCGCCGGCCGGGATCGTCAGGTTGCTGGTGTTGCCTTGCGGCTTGCTGCCCGCGCCCGTATGCACGAGCTCGACGTTCTGCAGGCCGAGCACCGAGCCGACGACGTTGCCGATCGCGTTCGGCACTTGCGCGGCGTCGGTGTTCGCATAGACGCTGCGGCCGTTGCGCGTGAAGCGCTTGAGGGTCGTGCGGAACGCGGACTGGACGGTGCCCGCGGTGCCGGACGCGGAGACCAGCAGCCGGTTCGGCGCGACCACGATATTCACGAAGCCGGCCTTGCGCAGGTGGGCGACGACGGAGGCGACCTGCTGGTCGGTCGGCGCATATTGCGCGGCGAATTGCGCCGGCGTGAGGAACTGCCGGTAGTGCGGCGAGCCGGGCGTATGCAGGTCGCGCAGGTACTGGTCGAGCTGGGCTTCGTTGCGCAGGTTCAGCCCGAGCACGATGTCCACCGATTCGCCGGGCGCCATGTCGATCGCGGAGGCGGCAGCGGCTGCCGTGCTCGCCGCGGGCGCGCCGGCCGTACCGGCTTCGTTCTGCTGCACGAGCGGCAGGAAGCCCTTGGTGTGCGTTTCCGTCCAGCCGGCCGCGGGCGCGGCATGGGCGGTCGCCATGCCGAACGTCGCGGCTGCTGCTGCGGCGAATGCGAGTTTGACGACGCGAATGTGCTTTTGATTCTTGTTTGCAACCTGATTCATTTGAATTACCCCTCCGGTTGAACAACGAACGGCACGAACAACAACGGTCGACAGCGGTGCGGGTCATGCACCGCCGCTTTCTGTCGCATGCGGGCGGATGGCACGGACGCGACAGGGCCTTTCGCCCGATCCGGAAAGCGGTTTTTCTCCGGAGGCGAAATACGGAAAACGCGGTAACGGGAAAGCTGCGCCGCAGGGCGGGGCAGTCGCGCCGGAGTCGGCGCGGGCGGGATTGCTAGAGCAACAGCTTCGTTGTCCTGCTCATTTGATTCGATCCTTCGGCCCGCTGCCGGATGGCAGCCGTCCATTGAAATGCATCGGGATACTGCACGCGCCGGCGGGCGAACGCATCATTCGGCGGCGCGTACTTCGGTGCAGCGGAAGCGAAAAAACGTGGAGCGGAATCGTTTGCGTGGCGGGCAATCCGTCGGATTGCTTGCATCGGACGGTATCAAGAACGAAAGCGCGGTGTCAAACTTTTTTTGATTATATGAAATAAAATTAAATCGGATAAACCGCAATGATTTTGAAAAGATCGGTGGCTTTTTGTAATGTTCGAAACCGGTAACGCAGGTAATACCGAAAGCGACTTCGCCGATCCTTTCCGATGCGTATTGAAACGGCTGTTCGTTATCGAGGAAATGTTCGAATCGCCGGCGCCTGTCGTTCGGTTACCTGAAGGTCTTCGACACACCGGAACAGCGCGTCGACATGCTGAAGCAGCGCGTCGCGCGAGGAAGCGTCCGCATCATCGGTGGCGAGCGCCTTGATGGCGTCGAGCCGCGTTTCGAGTTCGGCGAGGTGGGTGAGCGTGACGCGACTGCTGCTGGCGACGGTGGCCGTCGCATCGGAAGGATTCGTGGATTTCATCGAGTGAGTCATCGCATTGAAGTGGTCGATGAAGCGCGCGAGGTCGGCCGGGCAGCCGTCGCGGGAAACCGTGCGCGCCGACGGATCGCCGGCCACGATCCGGCCGGCGGTGTCCGCCATCGCGTCGAGCGTCGCGAGCATGCGGCGGAGCAGCCTGAACAGGTCGAACGCGGCGGCCAGCAGGCAGACGAACAGCGCCGTCGCCAGCACCAGGTAAGTGGACGCACTGCGGAGCATCGCGTCGGCGCTCGCGTCGTGCGGCAACGCGGCCGGCGCATGCAGTGCATGGACGACGAACGCAACGGTGCCGGCGAGCAACACGACGACGATCGCGGCGAGGCCGATCGTCTGCCCGATTTGCCGACCGGGCCTGACCGGCGGCGTCACTGCACGCCCCGCAGCCGGTAGCCGACGCCGCGCATCACTTCGGGCATGCCCGGTGCGCCGGCCTGTTCGAGTTTCTTGCGCAGCCGGCAGATGTGGCTGTCGACCGTGCGTTCCAGCGCGCTGACGTCGGCCATGCACGCGTCGAGCAATTCGCCGCGCGTGAACACGCGGCTCGGCGATCTCGCCATGTGCGCGAGCAGCCGGAACTCCGTCAGCGTCAGTGTGATCGGCACCTCGGTGCCCGCTGTGCGCACGCGGGCCAGATAGCTGTCGGTGTCGATCTCGAGGTCGCCGACGCGCAGCATGCGCAGGGTCGGCGGCGCGGCGGACCGGCGCAGGATCGCGCGCAACCGCGCGACGACCTCGGCCGGGTTGAACGGCTTGACGATGTAGTCGTCCGCGCCGGCGTGCAGTGCCTGCAGCCGGTCGAGATCGCGATCGAACGCGGTGAGGACGACGACGGGCGTGTTGTCGCGCCGTCGCAGTTCGGCGAGCACGTCCCAGCCGTTCTTCCGCGGCATTTTCACGTCGAGCAGGATCAGGTCGGGCTTCAGGTGCGGCTGCATGTCGAGCACCGCTTGCCCGTCGGCGACGCGGTAGGTGCGAAAGCCGTCGTGTTTCAGGTACGCATCGAGGATGTCCGAGATGTCGGGCTCGTCTTCTGCAATCAGTATCAGGGAATTCGTCATGGAGTGTGCCGTGCTGTGTCGAACAAGCGGGGCGGCTCGTTGCCGGGCCGGAGCGCACCGTTTCGCCACGCTGCCGCGCGGGACGGAACGGCGCCGTTCGTTCAGTTCTGCATCACGCGCTTCGACGGTGCGACGTCCTGGTCCGTCAGGCCGCCGCCGAGCGCCTTGTACAGCGCGACGGCATTGCCGAGCTCGCTGCGGCGCAGATCGAGCAGCGCCTGTCGTGCCGCATAGAGCTGCCGCTGCGAATCGAGCAGCTCCAGCCGCCCCTCGACACCCGCGCGATAACGCAGGTTCGACAGGTCGGCGCGGCGTTCGGCCGAGCCGACCACGCGCGTTTGGGCTTCGATCTGACGGCCGAAGGTTTCACGTCCGGCGATGCCGTCGGCCACTTCGCGGAACGCGGCCTGGATCGCGCGTTCGTACTCGGCGACCGCGCTGGACTTGCGCACTTCCGCGAGACGCAGCTCGGCACGCAGCCGCCCGCCCTGGAAGATCGGCACCGTGACCTGCGGCGCGAAGCTCCATGCGCGCTGGCCGCCGTCGAACAGGCTGCCCATCGCGGGGCTGAGGAAGCCGATCGACGACGTCAGCGACAGGCGCGGGAAGAACGCGGCGCGCGCGGCGCCGATGTCCGCATTCGCGGCGACGAGATTTTGTTCGGCCTGCTGGATATCCGGGCGACGGAACAGCAGTTCGGACGGCAAGCCGGCCGGCAGTTGCGTCATCACCGGTTGCTGCTGAAGCGGCAGCGGCTCGGGCAGATCCTTCGGCAGCTCGGTGCCGATCAGCAGGCGCAATGCATTGCGTGCCTGCTCGACGGCGCGCGTGCGCGCTTCGAGATCGGCCGTCGCGCTCGCGACCTGGCCTTCGGCCTGCGCGATGTCGACGCCGCTCGCCTGATGCGCTTCCTTCAGGCGGCGTGCGAGATCGAGCGACTGCTGCCAGTCGGCGAGCGTGCGTTCGGACAACTGGCGTTGCTCGTGCGCGAGGCGTTCCGCGAAGTACGCGTCCGCCACGCCGCCGACGAGCGAGATCTGCACCGCGCGGCGGCCGTGATCGGTCGCGAGGTAGCGCGCGAACGCCGCATCCGACATCGATTTCACGCGGCCGAACAGGTCGATCTCGAACGCGCTGATGCCGACGTTGACGCCGTACTGGTTCTGCGTCGCGCCGAACAGCGGCGGATTCGACTGCGTGTCGTCCGACGTACGCTGACGCGTGAAGCTCGCGCCGGCGCCGATCGACGGCAGGCGCGCGGCACGCTGGATGCCGTACTGCGCTTCGGCGGCCTCGACGTTCAGCGCGGCCACGCGCAGGTCGCGGTTGTGCTCGAGCGCGAGCTCGATCAGGCGTTGCAGGCGGCGGTCGCCGAACATCGTGCGCCAGCCGAGGTCGGCGGCGTTCGCGTCGGGATTGGCGGCAGCGGCGGCGGTGTAGGCCGTCGGCACCGGCATCGACGGTTTGACCAGCGTGGGCGCCAGCGAGCAGGCCGACAGCGCGAGGACGAGGGGAAGAATAAGCAATCGCATGGCATCAACCTTCCTGTTCGTGAGTCGGGGAAGCCGGCTGCTTGCGGGAAGCCCGCCATGCGCCGATACGCTCCTGGATACTCATCACGAACACAAAGAAAACAGGGACGAAGAAAATGGCCAGCACCGTGGCGGTCACCATGCCGCCGAACACGCCAGTGCCGATCGCGTGCTGCGTTTCGGCGCTGGCGCCGGTCGCGATCATCAGCGGCACGACGCCGAGGCCGAACGCGAGCGAGGTCATCAGGATCGGGCGCAGGCGCAGCTTCGACGCCTGCACGGCCGCTTCGATCAAGCCCTTGCCTTCCTCGCGCAACTGCTTCGCGAACTCGACGATCAGGATCGCGTTCTTCGCGGACAGGCCGATCACGGTGATCATCCCGACCTTGAAGAACACGTCGTTCGGCATCCCGCGCAACAGCACCGCACCGATCGCGCCGATCAGGCCGAGCGGCACCACGAGCATCACCGACAGCGGGATCGACCAGCTTTCGTACAGCGCGGCGAGCACCAGGAACACGACGATCATCGACAGCACCATCAGCATCGGCGCCTGCGACGCCGACTGGCGTTCCTGTAGCGACTGGCCGGTCCACTCGACCGCGAAGCCCGGCGGCAGTTGCGCGGCGAGCCGTTCCATCTCGGCCATCGCCGCGCCGCTCGACTGGCCGGGCGCCGCGTTGCCGGCGATACGCGCGGACGGATAGCCCTTGAAGCGCACCATCTGCAGCGGCGTGTCGGTCCACACGGGGCGCACCACCTCGGACAGCGGCACCATGCCGCCGGCCGCGTTGCGCACGTACAGCTTCATCACGTTGTCGATCTGCATGCGTGCCGGCGCGTCGGCCTGGATGATCACCTGCTGCATGCGGCCTGCGTTCGGGAAGTCGTTCACGTAGGTCGAACCCATCGCGGTCGACAGCGTGTCGCTGAGCGTCGTGAACGACACGCCGAGCGCCTGCGCCTTCGCGCGATCGATCTCGAGGCGGATGCTGGTGCCGGCCGGCAGGCTGTCGGGGTACACGCCGGTCACGACCTTGCTTTGCGCGGCGAGTTCGAGCAGCTTGACTTCCGCTGCCTTGAGCGCCGCCGCGCCCTGGTTGGCGCGGTCTTCCAGACGCATCGAGAAGCCCGAGCTGTTGCCGAGTTCGTCGATCGCCGGCGGCAGCAGGCTCATCACCGTGCCTTCGGTCACGCCGGCCATCGCCTGCTGCGCGAGCATGCCTTCCTCGATCGTCGACGCGCCGCCACGGTTTTTCCAGTCCTTCATCACCGACCAGTTGATCGCCGCGTTCGAGCCCTGGCCCGAGAAGCCGTAGCCGATCACGGAAATGCTCGACTGGATTGCCGGACGCGAAGCAAGATGCTTCTCCAGCGTCTTGACCACGTCGTGCGTACGCTCGGCGGTAGCGTCGGCGGGCAACAGAAAGCTGGTGATGAAGTAGCCCTGGTCTTCGTCCGGCAGGAACGACGACGGCAGGCTGCGGAAACCGAGCACCAGTGCACCCGAAATCGCGACGAACACCAGCATCACGCGGCCCGTGCGACCGACGAGGCGGCCGACGCGCGTCTCGTACCATTTCGTCAGGCGATCGAAGCGGCGGTTGAACCAGCCGAAGAAGCCGCGCTTCTCGTGATGACCCGCTGCGATCGGCTTGAGCATCGTCGCGCACAGGGCCGGCGTGAGCGTCAGCGCGAGCAGCGCGGAGAACAGGATCGACACGGCCATCGACAGCGTGAACTGCTTGTAGATCACGCCGACCGAGCCGCTCGCCATCGCCATCGGCAGGAACACCGCGGTCAGCACCAGCGTGACGCCGATGATCGCGCCGGTGATCTCCTTCATCGCCTTCGACGTCGCGTCCTTCGGCGACAGTCCTTCCTCGGCCATCAGGCGTTCGACGTTCTCGACGACGACGATCGCATCGTCGACGATGATGCCGATCGCGAGCACCATGCCGAACATCGTCAGCACGTTGATCGAGAAGCCGGTCAGCAGCATCACCGTGAACGTGCCGAGCATCGCGACCGGCGCGACGATGGCCGGGATCAGCGTATAGCGCACGTTCTGCAGGAACAGGTACATCACGAGGAACACGAGCACCATCGCCTCGAGCAGCGTGTGCAGCACTTTCTCGATCGAGATCTTCACGAACGGCGACGTGTCGAGCGGGATCGAGTAGCTCATGCCCGACGGCATCGACTTGCTCAGTTCGGCCATGCGGGCGCGGATCGCGTCCGCGGTCTTCACCGCGTTGGCACCCGGCGCGAGTTGCACGCCGGCGAGGGTGGCCGGCTTGTTGTTCTCGCGGCTCACGAACGTGTAGTTCTGCGAGCCGAGTTCGACGCGGGCGACGTCGCCGAGCACGACCTTCGAGCCGTCCGCATTCGCGCGCAGCACGACCTTCGCGAACGCTTCCGGTGTGGTGAGCTGACCTTGCGCGGTGAGCGGCACGGTCACGCGCTGGCCCGGCAGCGCGGGCAGCGCACCGAGGCTGCCCGGTGCGATCTGCACGTTCTGCTGCCCGATCGCGGTCGTCAGGTCGCTCATCGACAGGCCGAAATTGATCAGCTTCTGCGGATCGACCCAGATGCGCATCGCGCGCTCCGAACCGAACTGCAGCACACGGCCGACGCCGTCGATGCGCCGCAGTTCCTCGGAGACGCTGCGCGCCATGTAGTCGGCGAGCGCGCCTTCGTCGAAGCGGCCGTTGTCGGAGCGCAGGCTGACGATCATCAGGAACCCTGACGACGCGGATTCGACGATTAGTCCGTTCTGACGCACGGCGGCGGGCAGGCGCGGCTCGACCGACTTGATCTTGTTCTGCACGTCGACCTGCGCCATCTCCGGATTAGTGCCGGGCTTGAACGTCACGGTGATCTGTGCCTGGCCCGAGGTATCGGCCGACGATTCGAAGTACAGCAGGTTCTTGACGCCGGATAATTCGCGCTCGATGAGGCTCAGCACGCCGTCGTTCATCGTCTGCGGCGTGGCGCCCGGGTAGCTCGCGGTGATCGTGACAGACGGCGGCGCGACCGACGGGTAGCGCGCGACCGGCAGTTGCGGGATCGCGATCAGCCCCGTCAGGATGATGAAGAGCGCGATCACCCACGCAAACACCGGGCGTCGGATAAAGAATTCAGCCATGGCTGGAGGCTCCTCGTGACTCAGTGCGCGGACGCGGTGGCGACCGCGTCAGGCGACTTCCAGTCGGTTGCGGCAGCCGGTGCGCCGTCGGTCAGGCGCTCCATGCCTTCGACGACGATCTTCTGACCGGCCTGCAGGCCCGATTTGATCCGATAGCTGCGGTTCGTCAGTTCGCCGACCTCGACCGCTTTCAGACGAGCGGTACCTTTCGCGTCGAGCACCCACACCTGCGGCTTGCCGCCGGCGCGCACGATGGCCTGTTGCGGCACCATCACGGCGTTGGCGTAGTGCGCGCGCGGAATCCGGGCACGCACGTACATGCCCGGCAGCAACTGGCGTTTCGGGTTGTCGACCAGCACGCGCAGCAGCACGTCGCCGGTGCCCGGATCGACGTTGACGCCCGAGAACAGCATGCGGCCGCGCACGTCGTAACGCGTGTCGTCGTCGCGCAGCACGTCGACCGGCAGGCCGTTGCCGTCCGACGCTTGCGGCTGCGACGCGAGCGCGTCGCGCAGCGCCTCGAGCGAGGCGGCCGGTTGCCGCACGTCCACGTAGACCTGGTCGATCTGCTGGATGCGCGCCATCGGCTGGCTGTCGCTGCTCGACACCAGCGCGCCTTCGGTCACGAGCGCCTGGTCGATGCGGCCGGCGATCGGCGCTTCCACGGTCGCGAACTTCAGGTCGAGCTGGCGGCGCGCGAGCGTCGCGCGGGCCTGCGCGACGTCGGCCGCGGCCTGGTCGCGTTGCGATACGGCGTCGTCGTACACCTGGCGGCTGATCGCGTCGGCCTCGACGAGCGGCTTGAAGCGCGCCGTCTGCACCTTCGCGCGCTCGAGCGCGGCCTGCGCACGCTGCAGCGAGGCGGCAGCCGTGTCCATCTCCGCCTTGAACGGCGCCGGATTGATCTGGAACAGCGGCTGGCCGGCGCGCACTTCGGTGCCTTGTTCGAACAGCCGGCGTTGCACGATGCCGCTCACCTGCGGCCGGATCTCGGCCACCCGCACGGCCGCGACGCGGCCCGGCAGGTCTTCGGTCACGTCGACGCGCGTGGCGGCCACCGTCATGGCCGCGACCGGGGTGGCCGGGGCGGCGGCCTGCTGCTCGGACGGTCCGCACCCCGCCAGCATTGCCGCCACCAGCGCGCATACGGCACCGTGGCAGCATCGTTTCTGATTCTTCATAGCGACTCCAGGAAGCGCAGGCAGCCCACTGCCTGCTTTGACGGGGCGGAGTGTGCTTGGATTAGTTGGGGGCTTTGATGCGGAAAGATGGAGATTCGATGGAGGCGGCGAAAGGCGCCGAAAGGAGGGGATGAGCCGAAGCGGAATGCTCGGACGAACAGGGTGCGGCGCGGTGTCGGGCGCGCGGTGTTTCGGCTCGATGCGCGTGTCGGCTCGCGCTGGTGGTTAAAGATCGAGCCGGCAGGGGGACCGGGGGAACTGCACGACGAGGCGCGGTGCGTCTGCAGCTGGCTGGCCATGACGGGGCCGCTGGGCGCACACGTGCACGACATGGCGCCGGCATCGCGCGATGGCGACGTGGATCGGGTCAGCGAATGGGGCGCGCCATTTGACGCGCGGGCGCGCTACGGTTTGGCGCCGGCATTTCGCAGGGCGTCCGCCGCATACGTGTTGTCGTGCGTCAGCGCGAGTTGAAGCAGCGACTGGCCGCGCCGGTCGACATGGTTCGGATTCGCGCCATGCGCGACGAGCAGCGGAATCAGCTCGAAGCGGTTGAACAGCGTCGCGAACCCCAGCGCGGTTTCGCCGGCGCCGTTCGTCTGGTCGATCGGGCAGCGCGTGTCGATCAGGCGTCGCGCGATGTCGGGCTCGTTCCGGAAGAGGGCGCCCATCAGCGCCGTGTTGCCGTGACGATCGCCGACGCACGCATCGGCGCCGACCGACAACAGGTAGTCGAGCGCCGCGGGCTGGCCGTCGTACGACGCGAGAATCACGGCCGTATAGCCGTGGCTGTCGGTGGCGTCGACCGGATAGCCGGCATCGTGCAACGCGCGCAGGATATCGACGCGGCCGACGCGCGCGGCGTCGAACCAGTCGCCGTCATAGCGGCGCAGCGCGGCAGGGTCGGCCTTGCCGTACGTCGGCTGGTCGGGCAGGTGCGCGCAGCCGGCGAGCGCGGCCAGCGCGAGCGCTGCCACGGCCGCACGGATCGTGTGGGGGAAGCGTTCGGATCGCATGAGGGTGTCCTGATGAAGTGGCCGGGCCGACGTGCGCGGCGCGTGTCGCACACGTCGGCAGCGACCGGAGTCGCGGGGATCAGTTGTCGCTCAGCTTCGCCGCGAGCGATTGCACTTGCTGGACGTTCGCGTGAACGGCCTGTGCGAGACGCGTACCGTAGTCTGCGTCGGCCTTGTAGAAGTACGACAGCATCGCGTACTGGTTCTGCGCATTCTTCACCTGGCCGAGGTCGCCGGACAACGCGGTGACGAGGTCGTCCTTGTCCTGCTGCGACAGGCTACGGTAGTACTCGCCCGCCTGACGGAACGGCAGCTTCTTGCGGATCGCTTCCTGCTGCGTCGTGCCGCTGAGCGTCATGCGGACCGACTTGTACTGCGGGTCCTGCGCGAGTTCGTTCAGCGTCGACGGTTCGTAATTCACCTCGCCCTTGCGGTCGCCGGCGTTCATCTTGCCGTCCTGGTTGTTGTTGACGACCGGCACAACGGGGCGATTGATCGGCAAATCCATGTAGTTCGCGCCGAGCCGGTACATCTGCGTGTCGGCGTACGCGAACAGGCGATCCTGCAGCATCCGGTCCTCGGACGGCTCGATCCCCGGCACGAGGCGCGACGGTGCGAAGGCCGATTCCTCGGTCGACTGGAAGTAGTTGTCGGGCACGCGATTGAGCGTCATCGTGCCGATCTTGCGTTCAGGCACGCCGGTCCACACCTTCGTATCGTCGAGCGCATCGAAGTCGAAGCGGTTCAGATCCTTCGGCGTGAGCACCTGCACGTACAGGTCCCACTTCGGGAAATCGCCCTGTTTGAGCGCGCCGTACAGGTCGTTCGTCATCAGGTTCCAGTCGCGGCCGATCGACGCGGGGATTTCTTGCGGGCGCAGGCCGTGCACGCCTTGCTGGCTCTTCCAGTGGAACTTCACGTAGTGCACGTCGCCTTGCGCATTGACGAACTTGAACGCATGCACCGCGAAGCCGTCCATGCGGCGATACGAATCGGGCATGCCCTCGTCCGTGTACAGCCGCGTCAGCATGTGGGTCGCTTCGGGCGTGTGCGCGAAGAAGTCGAACGCGAGGTTCGGGTCCTGCACGCCGGTCACGGCGCTCGGCTTGTTCGCGTGCACGAAGTCGGGGAACTTGATGCCGTCGCGAATGAAGAACACCGGCCAGTTGATGCCGACCATGTCCCAGTTGCCCTGCTGCGTATAGAACTTCACCGCGAAGCCGCGCGGGTCGCGCGCCTGCTCGGGCGAGCCGCGATAGCCCATCACGGTGGAGAAGCGCACGAATACGGGGGTGCGGGTGCCCGGCGTGAAGACTTTCGCTTTCGTCAGGTCGGAGATGTCGGCGCTCGGCACGAACTCGCCGAATGCGCCGGTGCCGCGCGCATGCACGACGCGCTCGGGAATGCGTTCGCGATCGAAGCGCTGCAGTTTCTCGATGAGCGCGGAATCCTGCAGCAGCACCGGGCCGGCGGGGCCGGCCGTCTGCGAATTCTGGTTGTCGCCGACGGGCGCGCCGGTGTCGCGCGTGAGTTCGGCGGCGTACGGAGAGGCGGAGAGTGCCACGCAGATTGCGGCGACTGCGTGCCGCAGCACGCGATGGGAAGATGAGGACATGACGATGGAACTCCTTGAATCCGATCGGTGGTGGGGAAGCCGACTGAATTAGAAGAGATCGTCAGACGATTGGCTAATTGATATTCGATATGTTTTCGATAGCCGTGGGGTCGATGCGGCGCGAGCTCGTTCGTTGCGCAAGAAACGAAGCGGGATTGTTGCGCGCGCAATGAGTTATTGCTGGATTGTTTCAACGAGCATGATGCATTGGTCGTGCATGATTTGCGGCGGTGCGTCAACCGGCGCTCGTCTGCCAGCCGAGCCCGAGGCTCTTCTGCACCGACACGTAGTTCTTGATCAGTTCGGCCTGCCCGGCGATCACGTTCTGCTGCGCGGCGAACGCTTCACGTTGCGTATCGAGCAGGTCGATCATCGACGCGACGCCCGCGCGATAGCGCTGGTCCATCAGCGCGCGCGAATGAACGGCCGACGTCTGCACCTTCGTCAATGCGACGACGTGCTCGCGCTGATGCCCGTAACGCTGCAACGCGGTGTTGGCATCCTGTAATGCACCGAGCACGGCCTTCTGATAATTCGCCTCCGCTTCATCGCGCGATGCTTCTGCCGCGCGTACCGCGCCACGCGTGCGTCCGAAGTCGAGAATGTTCCATTGCAGGTACGGCGCACCGACCCACGTGAAATTCTGCTTGCGGAACAGATGGCCCGGGTCCGTCGCGCTGAAGCCGAGATCGCCGAGCAACGTCACCTTCGGAAAATAGTCGGCGACATGCTCGCCGATCTGCGCATTGCTGGACGCAAGCCGGCGTTCGGCCGCGCGAATATCGGGGCGCTGTTTCAGCAGCGTGGCCGGATCGCCGATCGCGACGCTGCCGGGCAGCGTCGGCAATGCCGCGTCCGGGGTCGACAGCGCGGCGTCGAGCGCGCCCGGCGCGCGGCCCGTCAGGATCGCGAGCCGGTCGAGCGATTCGGTCACCTGGGCGTCGAGCGGGATCAGCGACGCGCGCGTGTTCTCGACCTGCGTCGTCAGTCGCTCGATGTCGGCATCGGCCGCGACGCCGCGCGCGCGGCGCTGCTGCGTCAGTTCGAGCATCTGCTGTTGCAGTTGCGCGGTGCGCTTCGACAACGCAAGTCGTTGCTGCTGGTCGCGCAGGTCGACATACGCATTCGCGACTTCGGCCGCGATCGACACCTGCGTGTCGGCGAGATCGGCATCGACCGCTTCGGCCTGGGCGGATGCGGCTTCGACCGCGCGGCGCGTGCCGCCGAACAGGTCGATTTCCCACGTCGCGTCGAAGCCCGCCGAATAGAGTTGCAGCGGCCCCGAGCCGCCGAGCGACGGCGACGTGCCGCCCGATTGCTCCGAGCCGTTCGACGGCAGCAGCGAGCCGAGCGCGCTGACGTCCGGCTCGCGCATGCGGATGGCCGCGACGGTGGCCGACGATTTCGGCATCTGCGCGGCGCGCTGTTGCGAGAGCTGTGCGCGTGCCGCGCGCAAGCGGGCCTGCGCGGCGTGCAGATCGGGGTTGTACACGAGCGCGGCGACGATCAGCGCGTCGAGCTGGCGATCGTTCAGTGCATGCCACCACGCGCTCGGTGCGGGCGACGCGGTGTCGACGCCAGTGGCCGGCGCACGCACGAAGGTCGATGCATCCGGTGCGGCGGGCGCGCCGTGGTAGTCGGGGCCGACCGTGCAGCCGGCGAGCAGGCACGCGGCCGCACACAGGGTGAGCGCGGGGCGGCGGGGCAGGGAGAAGGGTTTCATCGCGTATGACGGGTCAATGGCCGGACGACATCGGTTGCGGCCCGCGCGGCGTTCTCAGCAGCAGCGCGAGCGGCACGCAGGCGAGCAGCGCGAGGCCCAGCAGATAGAAGGTTTCGGAATAGGTCATCACGACGGCCTGGATCTGGATCTGCTGCGCCAGCTGACCGAGGGCGCGCAGGTTCGAATACGCGAGATCGCCGGTGTGCGCGAACCAGTTGGCCGCATAGGCCGACAGGCGATCCTGCCCGATCAGCGAGTTCGCGGTCACCGATTCACGCAGCGCGGCCGTATGGAAAGTCGTGCGCCGGTCGATCACGGTGCCGATGATCGCGAGCCCGATCGAGCCGCCGAGGTTGCGCGCCATGTTGTAGAGCCCGGCCGCATCGCCCGAGTCTTCGCGCGCGACGGCCGCCATCGACGCCTGGTTGAGCGGCATCATCGCGAGCATCTGCGCGAGGCCGCGGATCAGTTGCGACCATACGAAATCGTGGCCCACGCTCTGTGCGGTCAGGCTGATGTCGAGCATGCAGCTCAGGCAGAACAGCAGCAGCCCCGTGATCACGAGGATGCGGAAATCGACCTTGCCGAGCAGGCGCGGCAGGATCGGCATCACGAGAAAGGCCGGCAACCCCGACAGCAGCATGATCGCGCCAGCCTGTTCCGCGTTGTAGCCGGCGACGATCGCGAGGAACTGCGGCAGCAGGTAAGACACGCCGTACAGCCCGGCGCCGACCGCGGACACGATCACGATGACGCTCGCGTAGCGCGGGTTGCGCATCAGCGACAGCCGCATGATCGGCCGCTTCGCGAAGCGCTGCGACAGCGCGATCAGGACCATCCCGATGAACGACACGATGCTCAGCGTGACGATCATCTGCGATTCGAACCAGCGTTCGCGCTGGCCTTCCTCGAGCACGACGGTCAGCGAGCTGAGGCCGATCGCGAGGCCGAGGATGCCGAGCCAGTCCGCGTTGAAGAATGCGCTCCATTGCGGGCGGTCCGACGGCAGGCCGAACACCAGCAGGGCCATCAGCAGCAGGCACACCGGCAGGTTCAGGAAGAAGCACCAGCTCCAGTTCACGTTTTCCGCGAGCCAGCCGCCGAGCACGGGGCCGAACAGCGGCCCGAGCAGCACGATCAGGCCGAACAGCGTCATCCCGACCGGCAACTGCGACAGCGGCAATCGCGTGCGGATGATCGTCTGCGCGGTCGGAATCAGCGCGCCGCCGGTGAAGCCCTGGCCGATCCGGCCCGCGATCATCATCGGCAGCGAATGCGACCAGCCGCACATCATCGAGAATGCGATGAACAGCGCGGAGTTCGTCAGCAGGAAATTGCGCAGCCCGAACACGCGCGTGAGCCAGGCGGCGAGCGGGATCATCACGATTTCCGACATCAGGTAGCCGGTCGAGATCCACGTGCCTTCGGTGCCGGTCGCGCCGATTTCGCCCTGGATCTGCGGCAGCGCAGAATTCGTGATCGAGATGTCGAGCGTTGCCATCAGCGCGCCGAGCGCGCCGGCCGCGACCGCGATCCAGTCGGTCACGCTCGCGCGGCCTTCATGCGGCGGCAGGGGGATCGTGGCGGGCGTATCAGCCATGATGCTGCTCGTCGCGGGCCGAGCGCGTATCGACGTCGACCGTCACCGACAGCCCGGGCAGCAGCATGCGTTGCGCGCGGGCGTTCGCGGCGAGACGGATGCGCACCGGCACGCGCTGGACGATCTTCGTGAAGTTGCCGGTCGCGTTCTCGGGCGGCAGCAGCGCGAACTGCGCGCCGGTGCCGGGCGCGAAGCTGTCGACGACGCCGGACAGCGGGCCGTCCGGCAGCGCATCGACGTGCAGCTCGACGGGCTGGCCGATGCGCATGTTGCCGATCTGCGTTTCCTTGAAGTTCGCGACGAGGTAGATCGAATCGACCGGCACGACGGTCAGCAGGCGCGTGCCGGGCTGCACGTATTGCCCGACGCGCACCGTGCGATCGCCGACGCGGCCCGCGAGCGTGCTGCGCACGATCGTATTGTCGAGGTCGAGCTGCGCCTGCGCGGCGCTGGCCTGCGCGGCCTCGAGCTGCGCGCGCGCCTGCTGGAGCTGCGCGGTGAACGACGCGATCTGCGTGCGTGCGGCGGCGATCGACGCGTTGTTCGCGGCGAGTGTCGCCGCCGCCTGGTCGCGCGTGCTTTTCAGATCGGCCACGCGTTCGTGCGTTTCGGCGCCGGTCGCCGCGAGCGGCGCATAGCGCGTGTACTCGTCGCTTGCGTGCTGCGCGTTGATGCGCGACACCTTCGCCTGCGCGTCGGCCTGCTCGAGATTCGCGCGCTGCTGGCTGATGTCGGCTTCGGCGCGCGCGATATCGGCGCGGCGGGCGTCGACGGTCGCCTGCGCTTGCGCGAGCGCCACCTGGTACTGGCGGACATCGAGCCGCACGAGCGGATCGCCGGCCTTCACGGGCTGGTTGTCGCGCACGTAGACGTCGGTCACGTAGCCGGCGACCTTCGGTGCGGCGGTCATGCTGTCCGCCTGCAGGTACGCGTCGTTGGTGCTTTCGATGAAGCGGCCGACCGTCCACCAGCGGCCGAGCCAGACCGCGCCGCCGACGGCCGCGAGCACGGCGACCACGAGCAGGATGCGCCGCCTCGTTCCGCCGTTGCCGTTGCGCGGCGTTGTTTTGTTTTCCTGACGATCTGCTTTCTGTGGCGGGTCTTGTGGCGTCGACATGCGTGATCCAAATTATTCCAAGTGGAAGAATTATTCCAGTTGATAAAATTGTGTCAAGTAGAATGTGGATCGATCGAATGACGAGGAAGGCATGAACGAAGCGAAGAAGCTGCGCCGCACGTCGGCGGGCGGCTACGCGCGCGGCGACGAGACGCGCCAGCGGATCATCGAGGCGGCGATCGAACTGTTCGGCGAACGCGGGTTCGCGGGCGCGTCGACGCGCGAGATCGCCGCGATGGCGGGCGTGAACGCGCCGGCGCTCCAGTACTACTTCGAGAACAAGGAAGGCGTGTACCGCGCGTGCGTCGAGACGATCGCCGAGCACGGCTGGCAAGTGTTCGCGCCGGCGGTCGGCCATGCGCGGGCGATGCTCGACGGCCATGCGAGCGTCGATGCGCTGATCGATGCGTTCATCGGGCTGCTGCGTGCGCTGTCGGACCGGATGTTCACCGCGCCGAAGACGATGAACCAGCGGATGTTCTTCGCGCGCGAGCAGGGCGGCCAGGAGCCGGCGAGCGCGAGCGAGATCCTGATGACGCGCATGCGCAAGCCGCTGAACGACGTGAGCGCGGAATTGATCGGCCGCATCACGGGGCGGCCGGCCGACGATCCCGTCACGCGGTTGCGCGCGCTGAGCCTGTTCGGACAGATCACGGTGTTCCACATCGCGCAGCGTTCGGCGCTGCAGTTGCTCGAATGGGAGGCGTTCGAGGGCGAGCGCGCGGCGCTGGTGACCGACACGATTGCCGACCAGACGCGCGTGCTGCTCGAGCAATGGCATGCGCAGCGCGATGCGCATGCCTCCAGCGCGGAATCCGCTGCAAAGCGGGCGCAGGGTGCCGCGGCGAAACGACGTGCGGCGAAGCCGGGGGCGGTTCCGCCCGCCGCGAAAAGCACGACGCGCGTGAAGAAGCCTGCCGCGCGTTGAGCGCGGCGGGTCACCGGCTGGGGGCGATCAGCCTGGCTTGCGCTCCGCTCCGTCGGGCGATGGCGACGGCGCTGCCGTCTCGGCGGCATTCCGCGTGTCGGGGCGCGGGTCGTTTTCCTCGCTGCCGACCGGCCGCGATCCGTCCGCATAGGCGACGACGCTGCGCTGCGGATTGGCGATCCGGATTCCGCGTTCGCGGAACGTTTCCGCGATCCGCCGGTTGAATTCGCGCTGCACGCCCCAGCGTGCCGAGTCCGTACATTGCATCTGCCCGGCCAGCGCGAGCGCCGCGCCGTCGACCTGATCGATACCCCAGTAGCTGAAGTCCGACAGGATGCCGTCGTGGTATTTCGGATCGTCGCGCAACGCGGCGCCGATTTCCTTCAGCGTCGCGATCGCGCGGTCGATGTCCTCGCCGTACGCGATGCTCACCTTGACGGCCGCGTTGCCGAGCCCGCGATTCGTGTTGTTGACGGTCGTCACCGAGCTGAACGGGATCGTGTACAGCGACCCGTCGCCGGCGCGCAGCCGCACCGTGCGGATCGACAGGTATTCGACCGTGCCCGACACGCCGGCGAGCGTGACCCAGTCGCCGACCTGCATCGCGTTTTCCATCAGCAGGAAGATCCCGGTGATGAAATCCTGCACGAGCTTCTGCGACCCGAAACCGAGCGCGACGCCGAAGATGCTGGCGCCGGCCAGCAGCGGGCCGACGTTGACGCCGAGCTCGCTGAGGCCCGTCAGCACGACGACGAGCGCGATCATCACGAACAGCAGCGAGCGCAGCATCGGCAGCAGCGTGCGCAGCCGCGCGGCGCGCACCAGGTTGCCTTCGCGCGTCCAGCGCTGCAGCCGGCGCTCGATCGCGATGTTGGCCGCCTCCCACACGACGAGCGCGACGATCGCCGCGATCGCGATCGTCACCAGCGCGGACGCGAGCCGGTGGCCGATCGTGCCCGTCTCGAACGCGCGGAAGATCGGCACGCCCCAGATCTGCAGCAGCAGCACGACGGTCACGATGCCGATCGCCCCCGACACGATCTGGCGCAGCAGCGGGTAGTAGCGGTACGCGTGCAGATGAACGAGCGTACGGTCGTCGTCGCGGCGCTGGAACAGCCGCGCGAGCGCGCCGAACACGACGATCGACACCATCCGCATCGCGATCATCACGGCGATCGAGCGGCCGCCGAGCGTGATCAGCACGCGATAGCCGTTGTGGACGTCGAGCGCCCACACGAACCACAGTGCCATCACGATGAAGACCGACACGGGCGCCCACGCGTCCGCGAGCGCGTTGCCGACGACCGTGAAGGCCGGACGATCCGCGCCGGCGGCACGAATCCGTGCCGCGACCGGCCGGCGACACTGCAGGATCAGCACCGAGATCATCACGTGCCCGACGAGGGCGACGGCCTTCAGCAGCGCGACATGGCCGGCTTCGCTCAGGCCGAAGTTCGCGGCAATCTCGACGGCCGCCGTGCACGCGCCGACCACGATCACGATCCGTGCGATCGAGCGTTGCACGAAATCGGCCCATGCGTCGCTGATATGCAGCAGCCGCAACTGCCGCGCATCGGGCTGGAAGAACAGCCGGCTGACGATCGTGATGAGTCGGCAGATCACGTAGGTGTCGATCAACGCTTCGAGCGCGGCTTCGATCGGCGTGTCTGCTTCGACGAGCACCGACATCGTCAGGCTCGCGACGCCGACGAACACGAGCAGCGGCACCGCGCGCAGCGCGAGACTGACGAGTGCGCGCGGCATCCGCTGCAGCAGCGTGGTGTGCCGGCGGGCGTGGCCTCGGCTTTGCGAGGATGCGGGGGTGGCGCCTGCGGTGTCTGCGGCTGCGGTGTCGGGTGGGGTGGACGTATCGGGCGGCGGCGCGTGGACTTCGTCCGACGCGGCGGAATCGGATGCGGTGTGGCGCAACGTGTCGGCGCGGCGCGCGGCCACCGTGGCCAGCGCGCGTCGCAGCAGCCGCTTCGCGAGCCATTCGACGATGAGCGCAGGCAGCAGTACCGCGACGAGGATGCCGAGCGTGCGAGTGAGATCCGCGCGCTGGTCGGCGCTGACGAGCTTGTCGTGCCACCAGCTTCCCACCGAACCGATATCGAGCAGCGAGCGCAGCGATTCCTGCAGCGCGTTGCCGATCTGCGTGGCCCAGCGCGATCCCTGGCGGACGAGCATCGAGGCGAGCCCGTTCGACGTGAGCGCGGCCGGCGCCGCGGCAGCCGAGGCGCCGCTGGTGGCAGGCGCCGCGCTGGCCGGCACGGCGGGCGCGCTCAACGCGCCGACGGCCGCGATCGCGCGCAGCGTCGTTTCGACCTGCGCGCGATCGCGCGGGTTTTCGAGCACGTTCAGTGCCTGCCGCGCCTCTTGTGGCGTCAGTGCGGGCGCGGCGCCGGAGGCGGCCGACGCGGCGGCCGGAGCGGGAGCGGCCGCGTGGGCGGCCGACACGACGGCGGCGAGCAGCCAGCCGAGGAGGATATGTCGCATGGAGTGGGCATGCGGGTGCGTCTCGTCACGCGGCCCGCGAGGCTGAATGATGGACGGAAGTTAACATGATTGCGATCGCGACCGAATAGTTCCGTCGCCGGCTATTCGGATCGGGCATGAGCGGCGCGACGCGGGTGTCCTGCGTTCCCGATCGTAAGGCGTCTGTAACGCGTGCTTTCCGATGCCGATGGGCGAAGCGTCACCCGATGAGCGTTCGTCCGGTCTCGTTCCACGCTGGCATCACGTCAGGTGAATTCGGATTCCTATGAATCAGGCCGGATCGTCGTGAAATGCCGGCAAGACGTGCGCCGCGATTTCTTCGATGACGTCGCGCACGGGCCGGTCCGATCCGGGGTTCAGCGTGACATGGTGCGTTCCCGCCGTGCGCATGTCCCGCAGGATATCGGCCAACGCATGGCGCCCGGTTGCATAACCGAGCGGCAGCGCGGTGGCGGGCGTATCGGGATGTGCGGCGAGGTCGAGCCGCATCGATACGCCGAACGCGCGAAATTGCGGCGACGCGAGCCGGTCGACCGCCGCGCGCCACATCGAATAGCGGGCGCGCTGCGTATCCGGATCGCGGTGATAGGTCATCCAGCCGATCGAATGGCGGGCAATCCAGTCGACGCTCTGTCCGCCCGAGCCGACCGCAAGCATCGGCACCGCGTCGCCGTCGCGCGGCAGCAGCGTGAATTCGGGCGCATCGGGCGGCGCCTGGTCGGGCAGCACGCGCGACGGCGCGCCGAGCGCGGCCGCGACGACGTCCCAGTGCGCGCGATAGCGGTCGCGCCGGGTTTCCGCGTCGACGCCGAACGCCGCATATTCGGGCGGCCGGTCGCCGGAGCCGAGCCCGAGGATGAAGCGTCCGCCCGACAGCGTCGCGACCGACAGCGCACCTTTCGCGATATGCAGCGGATGGCGCAGCGGCAATACGATCGCGCCGCTGGCGAGCGCGATCCGGCGGGTGCGCGACGCCAGTGCGCCGAGCAGCACCCACGGGTCGAGATGGCCGACCGGGTCCGGATAGTCGGCGCTGTTCAGCGGCACGTCGCGAATCCACAGCGCGCGAAAGCCGAGTGAATCGGCCAGCGCCGCGAGTTCGAGTTGTTCGTCGAAGTCCGCGACGATGTGGCCGCTGCGAAGCAACGGAAGCGTGAGGCCGATCGACAGCCGCCCGTCAGCAAAGACACGCTGCGCGACGTCGGGGCGGGCGGGAACGGTTGGGGGCATGGCGAATCCTTGAAGGCGAGGCAGGGCGAACGCACAGTGTTCCGTGTCCGAATGCTAGCGTGTTTGCGCGATGCCCGAGCGGGACGGCGCCGCGCTGCGCTAAACGACCTGCGGCGTCGTGCCACGCAACACGAGCCCCCCGCGTGACGCCACGCGTCGCGATGCGCGGTGGTCGCGGTCGGTGCCGTAGAACGGCATGCGTGTGCGAAGCGACGGCGAGTGTGATCACGGCGAGGGTGGGTTCGGGGCGGGCGGCGGCGAGCCGCGGGAAAGGGCAAGGCCGGCGCACGCATCCGGTCGAGGCGCGTCGCCAGCTGTGAGGCGATTGTAAGGCGACTGCCCGTCCCACGCAGAGCCGACGCGACGATGCCAATTGGTCTGGCGGCGCGTTTCAGTTTCGAAACGTTCGCGCTTTCTGACGGGGTGCGATGGCTACCCGCGGCCCGGCATGTGCCCGCGAGGCCTTGCGGCGTGAAGCATGGTGCGCTCCTTGCATGGTTATATGGGCCGTGAGCGCGATCGCGGGTGTTGTCGACCCGGCAATCGCTTCAGTGGGTCGGATGTATCGGAGACGGGGACAAGAGAATGAAAAAAGACCGAAACGCAACGCAGCGTGTTGCAAACATGAATCGCCGACCTGCCCGGGTATTCGCTTCGCCATTGATTGCGGCGACGTGAGCGAGCGGCTTTCCGTTCCATCCGAGCAATCAGGTTCGTTCTGAACGACGACGTGCAGCCGTGACGCACGAGGCCGACCCGTGCCGGTCGGCCGTCGGGGATGCACCACGAACGCAGGCGGATGGCCCCTGGCCTGGATCCCGGAATCGTCATGCCATGGCGCAACGCATGGCGCCGCGCGGCGAATGCGTTTGCATGCCGCGCATCGTGTCGGCGTGACGAGCCAGCGGCACAGGACCGGGCCGGGACAGCCGGTGACGCGCCGATGTGCGCGGCAGCGAGGAACACGTGGAGTCCGGGGAGCGTCCGTCGATCGCGGCATGACGGACGTCGCAATATTGTGCTGTCAGTTGATCCACTACCCCGATGGATCAATTGTTGAAGCGCCCGTCGCCGAGCGGCGACGGGCGTCTTTTTGCGTGCGACGGCTCGTCGTGGCGGCGGCCCGCCCGATCGCACGGCGTTCTGTATCATGTGCTGGCGTGCCTGGCTGCCCGTGCGGGCGCACGGCCTGCCGGCGCGACCGATCACGTTGCCAACATGAACGACAAAGCCTTGCCCGATTCCTCCCTCGCCGACGCCGATCCGGCCGCGCTCGATGCGCTGCAGACCTTCGTCGAGCGTCATCCGCGCCTGCTCGTGCTGACCGGCGCGGGCATCAGCACCGATTCCGGCATTCCCGGTTATCGCGACCGCAACGGCCAATGGATGCGCTCGCCGCCGATCCAACTCCAGGAATTCCTCGGTTCCGATGCCGCGCGGCGCCGCTACTGGGCGCGCAGCATGATCGGCTGGCCGGTCGTCGGCCGCGCGCGGCCGAACGGGTCGCATGTCGCGCTGGCGCGGCTCGGCGACGCAGGGCGAATCGAGCGCCTCGTCACGCAGAACGTCGACGGCCTGCATCAGCGCGCGGGCAGCGACGACGTGATCGAACTGCACGGCGGCATCAACGGCGTGACCTGCCTCGAATGCGGCGCGCATCACGCGCGAGCGACGATTCAGACCGTGCTCGAAGCCGACAATCCCGAACTGCTGGGCGCGCAGGCCGAGCCCGCCGCGGACGGCGACGCGCATCTGGAATGGGCCGCGCTCGATACGTTCCGCGTTCCGGCGTGCCCCGCGTGCGGCGGCTTGCTGAAGCCTGCGGTGGTGTTCTTCGGCGAGAACGTGCCGCGCGAGCGCGTGGCGCTGGCGTCGCAGGCGCTCGATGCGGCCGACGCGCTGCTCGTCGTCGGCTCGTCGCTGATGGTGTATTCCGGCTACCGCTTCTGCGTGTGGGCGCAGGCGCAGCACAAGCCGGTTGCCGCACTCAATCTCGGCCATACGCGCGCCGACCCGATGCTGACGCTGAAGGTCGAGGCGCACTGCGCGCCCGCGCTCGACGCACTCGTGGCGCGGCTGGGGCTCGGGCGCAACAGCGCCAGCACCAGCGACACGACGGAGCATGCATCGTGACCGGCGCCGCTGCTTCGCCCGATCCGTCCGAGCGGCTGTCCGCGCCGGCGGCCGAACGCAATCGCGGGCCGATCCTCGACGTGCTGCGCCGTGTGCTGCCGGCGAGCGGCAGCGTGCTCGAAATCGCGAGCGGCACCGGGCAGCACGTCGTTCACTTCGCGCAAGCGTTGCCGGGCCTGCACTGGCAGCCGAGTGATCCCGATGCGCAGGCGCGGCGTTCGATCGCCGCGTGGGTCGCGCATGCGGGCCTCGCGAACGTCGCCGGGCCGCTGGCGTTCGACGTGCGCGACGCGCCGTGGCCGGTCGCGGCGCTCGACGCGATCGTCTGCATCAACATGATCCATATCTCGCCGTGGGCCTGTACCGACGCGCTGTTCGCGGGCGCGTCGCGCGTGCTGCGTCCGGGCGGCGTGCTGTTCCTGTACGGTCCGTACCGTCGCGAAGGCCGGCATACGGCGCCGTCGAACGAAGCGTTCGACCGGCAGTTGCGCAGCCGCGACCCGTCGTGGGGCGTGCGCGATCTCGAGACCGTGGTCGCGCTCGGGCTCGACCTCGGCCTCGACTGCAGCGAGGTCGTCGAGATGCCGGCGAACAACCTGAGCGTCGTGTTCCGGCGCCTGCCGCACGCGGAGCAATGACACGCAAGCGGGCAGCGCGGCCGGGTTTCCTCTATCCTTTCGCCTGTGCGCGCGGCCCGGCTCGGGTCGCGCCCCGTTTTTTCCGGAGAATTGACTAATGGGCAAACAAGCAATCGGTGTGATCGGGCTCGCGGTGATGGGCCGCAATCTCGCACTCAATATCGAGAGCCGCGGTTACGCGGTGTCGGTGTTCAACCGCAGTCGCGAGAAAACCGACGAACTGATCGCCGAATTCCCCGGCCGCAATCTCGTGCCGACCTATACGCTCGAGGAATTCGTCGCGTCGCTCGAAACGCCGCGCCGGATCCTGATGATGGTGAAGGCCGGGGAAGCGACCGATGCGACGATCGCCTCGCTCAAGCCGCTGCTCGAGAAGGGCGACGTGCTGATCGACGGCGGCAACACGCATTTCACCGACACGATCCGCCGCAACCAGGAACTCGCGCAGTCGGGCCTGCATTTCATCGGCACCGGCGTGTCGGGCGGCGAAGAGGGCGCACTGCGTGGCCCGTCGATCATGCCTGGCGGCCAGCGCGACGCGTACGATCTCGTCGAGCCGATCCTCAAGCAGATCGCCGCGAAGGCGCCGTCGGACGGCGAGCCGTGCGTCGCGTACATGGGTCCGGACGGTGCGGGCCACTACGTGAAGATGGTCCACAACGGCATCGAATACGGCGACATGCAGCTGATCGCCGAGAGCTATTCGGTGCTGAAGGACGTCGCGGGCCTGACCAACGACGAACTCGGCGCGGTGTACACCGAATGGAACCAGGGCGAGCTCGACAGCTACCTGATCGAGATCACGTCGAAGATCTTCGGCAAGAAGGACGAAGAAACCGGCAAGCACCTCGTCGACGTGATCCTCGATCGCGCCGCGCAGAAGGGCACCGGCAAGTGGACGAGCCAGAACGCGCTGGATCTCGGCGTGCCGCTGCCGCTGATCACGGAGTCGGTGTTCGCCCGCGTGCTGTCGTCGCTGAAGACGGAGCGCGTCGCGGCCAGCAAGATCCTGTCGGGCCCGGCCGCCGCGCCGTTCGACGGCGATCGCGCCGCGTTCGTCGAAGCGGTGCGCCGCGCGCTGTACCTGAGCAAGGTGATCTCGTACGCGCAGGGCTTCGCGCAACTGCGCACGGCGTCGGAAGAATACGGCTGGAACCTCGATCTCGGGACGATCGCGAAGATCTTCCGCGCGGGCTGCATCATCCGCGCGCGCTTCCTGCAGAAGATCACCGACGCGTATGCGAAGGATCCGGCGCTCGCGAACCTGCTGCTCGACCCGTACTTCAAGGACATCGCCGCGAACTACCAGACGGCGCTGCGCGATGTGGTGGTGGCCGCGGTGAAGGCCGGCGTGCCGGTCCCGGCGTTCGCATCGGCGGTCGCGTACTTCGACAGCTACCGTTCCGAGCGGCTGCCGGCGAACCTCGTGCAGGCGCAGCGCGACTTCTTCGGCGCGCACACGTTCGAGCGCACCGACAAGCCGGGCAGCTTCCACGCGAACTGGTCGTAACCGGCTGGGCGAGGCGGCATTGTTGCGAAAATCTATTCTTTGAATAGGGTTTTTCTATCCCGGATGCCGACATTGTTGGCTCCGGGGAAACAGTGTTTTCGTTCTTTCATGGTTTTCCCTAGGTGCTGCCGGGACTAAACTCTGTTCCATCGCTGCAGACATGGTGTGTGCGGCGAAGCAAAAAAATCCCGGAGGTAATCATGAAATCGCTGATCGCAACGTTCGCTGCTGCTGCTGTCCTCGCTGTCCCCGCCGTCTCGTTCGCCCAACAGAACGCGCCCGTCACCCGTGCCCAGGTGAAGGCCGAACTGGTCCAGCTGCAACAGGCTGGCTACAAGCTGGGCAGCGACCGGACCAACTACCCGGAAGGCATCCAGGCTGCTGAAGCTCGCGTGAACCCGCAACAGAACGTCGCCGCTGCCGATACGACCGGCTACGGTGCGCAACCGGCCGCCGGCCAGGAATCGGGCGCCCCGGCTGCGGCCAAGACCGGCTGGCAAGTCAAGCGCGTCTCGGACGGCGCACCGGTCTACAAGGGTCGTTAATGGTACGGCCGCGCTGGCGACCGCATCCGACCCCCTGTAGTACGAAGCCCGTTGTTCCGCTATGCGGAACAACGGGCTTTTTCATTGGCGGCGCGCCAAGCGCCGGCGTTCAGTGCAGCGGGCGTCGGCCGCGCCCGATATCGCGGAACAGCGCTTCGGCCGGCTCCAGTACCTGCAGCCACGTTTCGTCGTAACCGCTCAGCGTGTCGAGCGCGTCGCGCAGCCGTTCGATCGCGAGGACCGGCAGCTCGACGCTGTGGCGCGTGGCGCCGGTCAGGTGCGTGACGCTCGCCAGCTGAACGAGCGCGTCGGCCGCTTCGGCGACGTCGGTCGCGAACAACAGGTGCCGGTTGAGCAATTCGACCAGACCGCTGGAACCGGCGAAATCGTCGGCGTCGAGCTGCACGGAGAGAAACGTCGCGTTATTCATTGTCATGCTCCTCGTTGTCGTTGGATCGCGCTGCGCATCACCGAGTATAGGCGGCGATCGAAGCGGACAATATGACGGGGCCGATACGGCAGGCGTGGCGGCCGCGCCCGCGAACTCCCCAAAGCGCCCGCCTGGCACGGCTCGCCGGCGATTGGCGTGCCCAGGCGACGCCGCAAGATTGTTTCCGGCCCGGGCAACTGTCGGGGCCTTGACCGCGACAAATGGTATCTTTGCCGATCGGAACGACGCGAAAAAGGGGCCGGTGAGCTCATTCGCGCCCACGTTCCGCTGTGGAAACTGACGGCCGCGCGAGCGGTCGGATACTGGTTGATCCGGCCGTCGGGCCGGACATCGTGCGTCGCGCGCCGGGGGGCGGTGGGCGGCGCGACGACGCAAATCCGGGAGGACCCTTGAGAGAAACTATTCCCATCCACGACACGCTCACGCGCTGGCTGCCGCAGGCGGCGCTCGTTGCCGCGGCCATCGCGCTGACGGGCTGCACGATGACGCCGTGGACCGACAGCTGGCAACCCGCGCGCCAATCGGCACCCACGTCGGCCGCGACGCCGGGCGTGATTGCCGGCTATTACCGCGTGAACCCGGGCGATACGCTGGCGGGCATCGCGAACGCCTACGGGCAGCGCGTGCAGGACGTGGCCAGCTGGAACCACATGGCGCCCACGGACGCCGTGTCGCCGGGCCAGGTACTGCGGGTCGCGCCGCCGCCGGCAGCGACCTCGTACGGGCAGCCGCCCGCGGCAGCCGCCCAGCCGGGTTCGCTCGCATGGCCGGCCACGGGCGTCGTGGCGACACCGTTCTCGGCCGGCAAGACGCGCGGCCTCGTGATCGCCGCATCCGGGCCCGACCATTCGGTGCGGGCCGCGGCAAACGGGCGGGTGGTGTACGCGGGCTCCGGCGTCAAGGCGTACGGTCCGCTCGTGATCCTGAAGCACGACAACGGGCTCATCACGGCCTACGGGCACAACGGCAAGCTGCTCGTCAATGAAGGCGACGCGGTGCGCCAGGGCCAGCCGGTCGCCGAAATGGGCACCGACGCGAGCGGTCGTTCGACGTTCGAGTTCGAAGTCCGCCAGAACGGCAAGGTCGTCGATCCGATGAACTTCCTGCCGCGCAACGGCGGCTGATTGTTGCCAGCGCCACGTGTGCGCCGGGCGGCGCACACGTTCCCGCCCACTTCATTTTTCCACCTTCATCCTTCCTTAAGCGTCGCGCTGCCAGACTGTCTCGCATGATTGCCGAGCCAGCGAATGCCCAGTGCGAGCGCCGCCGCGCCGAGCGCGATCAGCGAACACTGGATCGCGACGGGCAGGTAGCCGTGCGGACGCGGATCGACGAACGGGTAGGGATACCAGTCCTCCACCGCGCCGCGCACCAGCGTATAGCCGAGATAGACGACCGGAAAGCCGAGCCACGCGAACGCACTGCGGCGCGGAATCGGCGAGCGCGGTTCGACGTACAGCCAGTCGCACAGCATCACGAGCGGCACGATCCGGTGCAGTACCCAGTTGTTGAACGCCGGCGTGACGTGGCGCAGCGCATCGAGCCGCGCGAGCAGGAGTTCGTAGACGATCGCGGTGATCAGCACGTACAGCACCGCCGCGCCGCGCATCGATTCGTAGCGGGCCGAGCCGGGGCGCGCGATGCGCCACAGCCCAGCGGCCAGCATCGCGGCCGCGTAGAGGCTGCTCAGTTGCGTGAAGTAGCTGAGGTAGTTGCCGAGATGGAAGGTCGGCAGGCGCCAGTAGTCGGCGACGCTGTGCAGCGTGGTGGACACCGCGAGCAATGCGGCGATCAGCCGGTAGGCTGCAACGAAGAACGCTTTGCTCATGATGCCCGCGCGCCGTCGCACCAAAGCTTCATCGTGCCACAGCCGCTCGGGCGCGCGATGCGGATTTTCCATAGGCGGGCCGCGTGCGGCGCGTGTCGACGATTCGTCGGATATTTGATCGCGCCGTGCAAAACCGGCCGCCCCTGCGGCTACAATCGTCACAGCCTTTCCGGGCGCAGGCCGGTTGCAGCTGGCGCCCCTCCCCGCATACAACACGAGACGAAGCATGAAAAACATCCTCGCGAAACAGACGCGCTACAGCTCGCCCGCGATCTTCTTCCACTGGGCCATCTTCCTGCTGGTTGCGCTGGCCTACCTGGCCATCGAGATCCGCGGACCGAAGGGTAGCGACAGCCGGGCGTTCTGGATGAACGTGCATCTGATGGCCGGGACGTTCGTCCTCGTGCTGTCGGTGCTGCGCGTGCTGTGGCGGGTCGTCAGCCGCGTGCCGGAAGCGATTCCGCAGGCCACGCTGCTGCGCTGGCTGTCGAAGCTCGCGCATGTCGCGCTCTACGTGTTCATCATCGCGCAGCCGCTGCTCGGCATCATGATGGTCAACATGGGCGGCAAGCCGGTGTCGCTCGACTGGCTCGGCGTGTCGTTCACGCTGTTCGGCCCCGACAAGGCGCTGCGGCCGACGATCAAGGAAGCGCACGAGCTGATCGGCAACGCGTTCTATTTCGTGATCGGCCTGCATGCGCTGGCCGCGCTTTACCATCACTTCATCCGGCGCGACGACGTGCTGCGGCGCATGGCGCCCTGATCGTCCGGCTCCGGACGCGCACGGAAGGCGAGGGCGCATGGTTGTGTTGACAACCATGCGCCCTCGCTTCGTTTACCTTCGTCCAAGCTGGCCATCGCGTTGAACATTCTGTAACATCTCGGCTGTTTTTACATTCCGCTTACTCGTCGCCGCACATGCTGCACCGACATCGTCACCTGACTGCCTGGCTTGGCCTGCTCGCGATCTGGATCGCGATCGCGGCGCCGCTGGTGTCGCAGTGGCGTATCGCGCAGGCGGCCGTGCCCGAGGCGATCGTCTGCAGTACCGAGCATGGTGCGCATCGCTCGTCGGATGTGGGCGGCATGCACGATCATGCGCTGCATCTCGACGCGTGCGGCTACTGCGGCTTCTTCGCTCATAGCCCGGCCATCGGCGCGCCTGCCGCCACGTCGGTCGCCTTCATTCCCGTCGTTTTCGTTTCCGCCGTCGCGTCGCCTGCCGTCGCGGCGCGCGGCGACCGCTATCCGCGCGCCTATCCGCGCGCACCGCCCGAGCGCGCCTGACGCGTTTCCCGCCGTTCCTATTTTCCGCCGATATCCGTGCGGTCCGTCGAGGCCGCGTGGAGGGCGTCACTCGGGCTTTCGATCATGACCAATTTCCTGTTGCGTGCGCCGCGGGCGCCACGCAATGCCGGTGCGCGGCCTCTGCCGCGCGTACTGAAACTCACCGTTCCTGCGCTGGCTGTCGGCGCGCTGGCCGCGAGCGCTGCCGCAGCCGAAACCACGCCGGCGGCCGGTGCGCCGTCGGGCGATGCGGCGATGCTGTTGCCGCCCGTCGAAGTCGTCGCGTCGCCGCTGTCGACGCCGCTCGTCGTCGTCACCGATCCGAAGGCGCCGCGCCAGCCGCTGCCCGCCAGCGACGGCGCCGATTACCTGAAGACGATTCCCGGCTTCACGTCGATCCGTAGCGGCGGTACGAACGGCGACCCCGTGCTGCGCGGGATGTTCGGTTCGCGGCTGAACATCCTGGCGAACGGAATGCCGACGCTCGGCGCGTGCCCGAACCGGATGGATGCGCCGACCTCGTACATCGCGCCGGAAAGCTATGACAAGGTCACCGTCGTGAAGGGGCCGCAGACCGTGCTGTACGGTCCGGGTGCGTCGGCCGGCACCGTGCTGTTCGAGCGCGTGACGCCGCGTTTCGAGCGCCCCGGCATGCGCTTCGACGGCAGTCTCGTCGGCGGGTCGTTCGGCCGCAACGACCAGAACATCGACCTGACCGCAGGCACGCCGGACATCTATGGCCGCGTGACCGCGAACCACGCGCATTCGCAGGACTACAAGGACGGCAACGGCAACACCGTGCCGTCGCAGTGGGACAAATGGAACGCCGATGCAGCGCTCGGCTGGACGCCCGACGACCATACGCGACTCGAGCTGACCGCCGGCACCGGCGACGGCTATGCGCGCTACGCGGGCCGCGGGATGGATGGCGCGCATTTCCGCCGCGAGACGTTCGGCCTGTCGTTCGACAAGCGGCATCTCGGCGACGTGCTCGACCGGATCGAGGCGCGCGTGTACTACAACGAAGCCGATCACGTGATGGACAACTACACGTTGCGGCAGCCCGACCCGACGAGCAGCATGCCGATGCGCATGGCCGCGGACGTGCGGCGCCGCACGGTCGGCGCGCGTGCCGCCGCGACGTTCCGCTTCGGCGACGATTTCAAGCTCGTCACGGGCGTCGATGCGCAATCGAACCGGCTCGATTCGCGTGCGTCGATGGGGCAGCAGAACTACCGCGACCAGCCGTGGGATGCCCAGGCGACCATGTGGAGCGCGGGCGTGTTCAGCGAGCTGACGTGGTATGCGAGCGACGTCTCGCGTGTGATCGGCGGCGCGCGCGTCGACTATGCGAGCGCACGCGACAAGCGCGCGATGAAGAGCGGCATGATGATGAGCAAGCCGAACCCGACTTTCGACGACGATCGGACGAAGGTGCTGCCGAGCGGCTTCGTGCGCTACGAGCGCGATCTCGCGTCGCTACCCGTCACGTGGTACGCGGGGATCGGCCACGCGGAGCGTTATCCGGACTACTGGGAACTGTTCTCCGCGACGCGCGGGCCGGCCGGTTCGATCAACGCGTTCTCGGCGGTGCAGCCGGAGAAGACCACGCAGCTCGATATCGGCGCGCAATACAAGAGCGACCGGTTCGATGCATGGGTGTCGGCGTACGCGGGCTACGTCCAGGACTTCATCCTGTTCAACTATGCGGCCGGCATGATGGGCCCGATCACGCAGGCAACCAACGTCAACGCGCAGATCATGGGCGGCGAAGCCGGCGTGTCGTGGCGGCCGGTCGCGCCGCTGCGCGTCGAGACGTCGCTCGCGTATGCGTGGGGGCGCAACGTGGCGAGCGGCGATCCGCTGCCGCAGATGCCGCCGCTCGAGGCGCGCATCGGCCTCGAATACACGCGCGGCGCGTGGTCGGCGGGCGGCCTGTGGCGCATCGTTGCGCCGCAGCATCGCTACGCGCTGAACGAGGGCAACGTGGTCGGCAAGGACTTCGGCCCGAGCGCCGGATTCGGCGTGCTGTCGCTGCATACGCAATACAACGTCAGCAAGACCGTGCAAATCTCGGTCGGCGTCGACAACGTACTGAACAAGGCCTACACCGAGCATCTGAACCTCGCCGGCAACGCGGGTTTCGGCTATCCGGCGAACGCGCCGGTGATGGAGCCGGGGCGTACCGCGTGGGTGCGCGTGAGCGCGAAGCTGTAGCCCGCAGCGCGCGTGTGCATCGCAGCATGCGCACGCCTGAACGCCGCACCGCCCGAACGGGCGGCGCGCGTCAACCGATTAGAGAACCGTGTCTAGTCGGGGCGCAAACGTTCGAGAGTCGTGCTTCACTCCCGCTTCGACACCCACCGTGTGCACGATGCGGCGTGCGTGTCGATCCGGTGTCATTCGCGCCGGCTGCACAATAATCAGGAGACATGCATGGCCAGATCGATGCGTTCCAGGGTAATGGCAGGGGCAGTGGCATGCGCGATGAGCGTCGCGCCGTTCGCGGGGACGACCGCGCTGATGACGCTCGCGACGACGCACACGGCGATGGCGGCAACCGCGCCCGCCGACAACTATGCGGCGACGCGCTATCCGATCATTCTCGTGCACGGGCTGACCGGCACCGACAAGTACGCGGGCGTACTCGAGTACTGGTACGGCATCCAGGAAAACCTGCAGCAGCATGGCGCGACCGTCTACGTCGCGAATCTGTCGGGCTTCCAGAGCGACGACGGCCCGAACGGGCGCGGCGAACAGCTGCTGGCCTACGTGAAGACGGTGCTCGCCGCGACCGGTGCGACCAAGGTCAATCTCGTCGGTCACAGCCAGGGCGGGCTGACGTCGCGCTATGTCGCGGCCGTCGCGCCCGATCTCGTCGCGTCGGTGACGACGATCGGCACGCCGCATCGCGGCTCCGAGTTTGCCGACTTCGTGCAGGGCGTGCTCGCATACGATCCGACCGGATTGTCGTCGACGGTGATCGCCGCTTTCGTCAATGTGTTCGGTATCCTGACGAGCAGCAGCCACAACACGAACCAGGACGCCCTCGCCGCACTGAAGACGTTGACGACCGGGCAGGCCGCCACCTACAACCAGAACTATCCGAGCGCGGGCCTCGGCGCCCCCGGAAGCTGCCAGACCGGCGCGCCGACGGAAACCGTCGGCGGCAACACGCATCTGCTGTATTCATGGGCCGGCACGGCGATCCAGCCGACGTTTTCCGTGCTCGGCGTGACGGGCGCGACGGACACGAGCACGATTCCGCTCGTCGATCCGGCGAACGTGCTCGACCTGTCGACACTCGCGCTGCTCGGCACGGGCACGGTGATGATCAATCGCGCCTCGGGCCAGAACGACGGGCTCGTGTCGAAGTGCAGCGCGCTGTACGGCAAGGTGCTGAGCACGAGCTACAAGTGGAACCATATCGACGAGATCAACCAGTTGCTCGGTGTGCGCGGCGCCTATGCGGAAGATCCGGTCGCGGTGATCCGCACGCATGCGAACCGGTTGAAACTCGCGGGCGTGTGATCGATGGCGGCACGTGAGGGACGCGCGCCGCTGGCGCGGCGCGCTGCGATCTATGGTGTCGTGGGGCTGGCGGCGATCGCCGGCGTCGCGAT